>JABJOR010000338.1 GCA_018664265.1 Rhodospirillales bacterium | reverse complement strand
GTAGACGAAAGTGCCCACTGGATGTTTCTAAAACGCCCATCACTTTAGCTGTAGTTTCGGTCAGGCGGCGAATGGTGCTGCCTTCGTAAAGTGGTGCACCATCTTTGTTCTTATCGCCGAGGGAGGAAAGTTTCGCCAGCGTGCGATCTCCGATACCAAGAGCTGGATGACCGGGCTTTTCAGGCTTCATATAGATGACAGGCATTGGTGTGTCATGGTCCCAGTTTACGGGTTTTGCTATGACATCTCCGTCTGAATCCAGTCCAGAGACTTGGACAACGCTCACGGATGGCAAGGTGCCGGGCTCAGCGAAGTGCTTACCACGACCTCGTTGAAGGGTGCCTGTCAGCTCCATTTCACGCAGGCGCTTTTTCAGCAGCATTTTTTGCTGAGCATCAAGACGAAAAGCACGTGCGATTTCACGTTTGCCTACTTGCGTGTCGCTTTCGTGGATAAAGCGAAGGATTTCTTCATCACTGGGGAAGGGTGCGGGGGCTTTGCGCCGACCTGCCATTATTCACCAGTCACTTCCGGTTTGGGCTTAGCCTTCGATTTGGCTGGAGTTTTATTTTTCGCTGGTGCCTTACGCTTTGCCGGGGCCTTTTTCTTTGCCGGCGCTTTTTTGGCTTTTGCCTTTGGATCTTTGGCAGCTTTTGCAGCCAACAATTCAAGAGCCATTTCAAATGTCACAGAGTCTTTGTCTGTTCCCTTGGGCAAGTTGGCTCTCAGGCGACCATGCTGAACAAATGGTCCCCAGCGGCCGGATTTTTGCGTAATAGGCTTTTTGTCGCCAGGGTGCTTGCCCAATTCCTTGACCGGATCTTTGGGCGGGGCATCGGCAATGACTGTGACAGCTCTGTTCAAGCCGATCTCCAGCACATCATCTTCCTTCAGGGAATAAAAATTGCCTTGATAGCGAAGGAAAGGTCCAAAAGGTCCCAATCCAGCGGCAATCATGTTTGCTGTTTCGGGATGCTCGCCCAGATCACGGGGCAGTGACAGGTATTGCAGGGCGCGATCCAGATCAATAGCATTAAGATCTGTGTTCTTTGGTATGGACGCCCGTTTGGGCTTCGGCCCATCGGTTTTCTTTTTAGTAGCCCCTTTAGGTGGGGCTTCACCGCGTTGGATATAAGGTCCGTAAGGCCCTTTGCGCAGGGATACCATCAACCCGGTTTCAGGGTCTGTTCCAATATCGCGCGGGCCAGAGGCATTGGCTTCTGCATCTTCTTTATCGCCTGTGACGATGCTCAGGGATCGGGTGTATTCGCATTCAGGGTAGTTTGAGCACCCAATGAAGAAGCCGTTTGTCCGCCCTGGTTTCAACCCTAGTCTACCATCATCGCAGGTCGGACATTTGCGGGTATCAATACCATCATCGCGTTTTGGGAAGAAGTGAGGGCCAAGCAGCTCATCAATGGCGTCAACAATTTCCCGATTGGGGCGGCTTTTGATTTCTTCTGTAACAGTAAAGAATGGGTTCCAGAATTCACGGAGGACAGATTTCCACTCAATTTTACCATCTGAAATGGCATCAAGCTCATTTTCCAACTCGGCTGTGAAGTCATATTCCACATATTTATGGAAGTACCGTGCGAGGAAAGCGATGACCACACGTCCGCGATTTTCCGGAAAAAATCTTCGCGATTCCAGGCGAACATAATTTCTGTCCTGAAGGACGGTAATAATTGATGCATACGTTGAAGGGCGCCCGATACCATATTCTTCAAGTGTTTTAACCAGACTGGCTTCAGAAAAACGTGGTGGTGGTTGTGTGAAATGCTGTTCAGGCAAAACGGATGTTTTATCCACTGCTGAGCCTTCACTCAAGGGCGGCAACATACGAGACGTATCTGTACCTGCCTTGTTGTTCTCAGAGCCGTTTTCAGTGCCGTTTTTATCGTCTTTGCCTTCCTGGTACAGTTTTAGGAAGCCATCAAAGGCAATAACAGAGCCTGTGGCGCGCAATGCAACACTGCCATCACTGGCCGGGATATCGACGCCGACTTGATCGATGACAGCAGATTCCATTTGGCTTGCAACAGTACGTTTCCAGATCAGCTCATAGAGCTTCATCTGGTCTTCATCCAGATAGCTGGCAACGTCTTTGGGCTCTCGCATAATATCTGTGGGACGAATTGCTTCGTGAGCTTCCTGCGCATTCTTGGCTTTGTTCTTATATACTCGTAGACTTTCAGGCAGATATTTGTCGCCGTAGTTACCCGAGATCAATGAGCGGGCTGTATTAACGGCCTCGCCAGCCATATTAATGCCATCGGTACGCATGTAGGTGATCAAACCGACTGTTTCACCGCCAATGTTGATACCTTCATAAAGCCGTTGGGCAACCTGCATGGTCTTCTTGGTTGCGAAGTAAAGTTTGCGGGAGGCTTCCTGCTGCAATGTTGAAGTGGTAAATGGCGGGGCAGGGTTGCGTCTGCTTTGTTTGCGTTCAATCTCACCGATGCTAAGGCTTGCGGATTCAATGGCAGCCACGGCGCGTTTGGCTTCATCTTCCGACTTCAGGGAAAGCTTTTTGAGCTTTTCACCATTCAAGGTATTAAGCGCGGCTGTGAACGTATCACCTGCTGGTGTGCTTAATGTGGTCTCAATGCTCCAATATTCCTGGGGCTTGAAGGCTTCAATTTCAGTTTCGCGCTCGCAAATTATACGCAAGGCAACCGATTGCACGCGGCCGGCAGACCGGCTTCCTGGTAACTTGCGCCATAACACTGGTGACAGTGTAAATCCGACCAGATAATCAAGTGCGCGACGTGCCAGATAAGCATCAACCAGCTCCGTATGTAACTCACGGGGATGATCAAAAGCCTCCAAAATGGCGCTCTTGGTAATTTCATTAAAGACAACACGCTTGATGGTTTTGCCTTCGAGCAGCTTCTTGCCTTCAAGAACATCACGAACATGCCAGGAGATCGCTTCGCCTTCACGATCAGGGTCAGTGGCAAGATATAAGTTATCAGCCTTCTTCATGGCTTTCTCGATGGCCGTTATATGCTTGCGTGAACGATCATCAATTTCCCAGTCCATGGAAAAATTGTCATCAGGACGAACGGAGCCATCCTTGGCTGGCAGGTCACGGATGTGCCCATAACTGGCAAGGACCTGGAAATCACTTCCCAGATATTTTTCGATGGTTTTTGCCTTTGCAGGGCTTTCTACGATGACGAGGCTGGTCATGGGCTATTATCAGGCTTCTCTAAAAATGTTACTTATTCTGTATTTATTGCTCATTAAGAAGCGAAACTCGGTTTCCCGGATGTCGCTCAAGCCGACCTGCAAGCTCCAATTCCAGAAGGGCTGCAGTAACAGCTGCGATGGAGAATTGGCAGTTGCGGACCAGTTCGTCAACCGCTACTGGAGCAAAATCTAATAATTCTATTATTGTGTTACGGGCTGAATCTATATCGACCTCGACTGGTGCAGTGTCTGTAAGTACATTGAAATCAAACGAAATTTGTTGTTTTGAAGCAAGAAAATTTGCTTCCCCAAGGACCTGAAGAACGTCTCCTGCATTTTCTGTTAAAATTGCACCATCGCGTATCAATCCGTTGGTTCCACGCGCTCGTGGGTCGCCAGGTGAACCCGGCATTGAGAAAACTTCACGCCCCTGTTCAAGAGCTAAACGTGCTGTAATAAGCGATCCTGAACGCGGCGCGGCCTCAATGACTACAATGCCTTTGGATACGCCGGATATTATTCGATTTCGGACAGGGAACAGCTTTCCTGATGGCTGTGTGCCAATCGGCATTTCTGCAATAATTACACCACGCTCGGCAATTTCATGGTAGAGGCGTTCATTCTCGGATGGGTAGATTTTATCTATACCACCAGCCAATACGGCTATGGTTCCGGTTTCAAGTGAACCTTGATGGGCGGCTGTATCAATGCCACGCGCCATGCCGGATGTAACCATGATATCGCTACAACCATAGCCTCCTTTACCGAGGTCAGCAGCCATCCTTCGTGCCAGATTAAGGCCGTTAACTGAGGCGTTTCTGGCCCCGACAATGCCAACGCAGGTGTTTTGAAGAAGATGTAAATTTCCTATTACGGAAATAACAGGTGGTGCCCCTTCGGTCATACGCAGCAGAGGAGGATAATTCGGCTCACACCATGCAATAATGTTGGCACCGGATTT
>JABJOR010000337.1 GCA_018664265.1 Rhodospirillales bacterium | reverse complement strand
GCTGAATTCAAGCATATGATCAAGCGGACCAAAGATCCTAAACAGCGTTATGATTCTGCTCTTAAATACCTGGCTGAAAATTTTTATCAGTATTCGAAAAAATTTTCGGATTGCCCGACATCTGTCTTTCCTCCTGGCTCACCTGCTGCAGAGCAGATGTTAGCTGCCGGAACTGTAACGTTGGTGTTTGAAGAGAAAAATCAGAAATACAAAATTCCCTGTAGCGTCCGTAAATTGGACGTAAAAGATAAAGCTTGGCAGGCTACGTATTGGCATAATCATTTGTTTAATTCGGTTATGCCGGGCGACGTGGCAATTCTTCAATTCGTTCCAGATTGGACTGCTGCTGAAGCTCAACCGCCTGTTTATTAATTCTGGTATTGATATCCCCAAAATGTGTAAAATGGTTCTGGGGGTAGTATGCAGAATTATTTTTCAATACCGAATGCAGCAATTTTTGACCACGAGTTAATTGATTCGGGGCACAAGGCTATTGTTGATGCCATGAATGAAATTGTTAAAGCGTTCAATGATGATCCAGGCAGCGAATGTTTACCGTTATTAAGAAGGCTGGACGATGCAATGCGGAGCCATTTTGCCGAGGAAGAGGCAATTATGGAAACGGTGAATTATTATGATGTTGTTGTCCATAAGGATCAGCATCAGGATATTTTGGGTAAATTAAACAAGATTATAGAATCTTACATTGCTGGCGATAGTAATTGCGTAGAACAAGTCCATAACCTGTTTCACATTGCTGTAACGGATTTAATGCAAGCCGACTTACCACTGAAATCATTTCTTGAAGGGATTGGCTATATCCAGAAGCAGAATAGAGAGCCTGTTTCCTAATCAACACGGCCTTAATTGTTATTTTTCCAATGGTGCCTGTTTTTCCAGAAAATCATCAATATCCGTTTGCGCCAATCGATTGGTATAGTTCGTAATTGTGCAATGTGCTATTTCGCCAATTATATCCAGCAAATTCTCGACACTCAGCCCACCTTTCAACAATTCTGAATATATTTGGTCTGAAAGTGCGCCTTTGCTTTCTACCAGAGCTTTTAAACCTTTAAGAACCAATCGCCTGCGTGGGTCGGTTGGCTCGCGTCGTTCAATAATTGCGGCTATTTCTTTGTCGGGCAGACCAAGGTCACGGGAAGCATAAATATGTGCCGGAATGCAATAATGGCAGCCGTTATCCATGGCAAGATACAAATCGATAACTTCCCGATCGTCATCACTGAGACTTGAATGCTGCATTTGTTCATGCATGGGAAGAAACGTTTTTATCAGGTTTGGTGAGTTGGCGATGGTTTGGATAACACCCCAGCGTTCGCCCCAATCTTCAAACAGCTCATCAAGTTGCTGTGATGTCTCACTGGACATTTGTTCTGGGGATGCGACTGGAATTCTGGCCATTTTCTTTCTCCATTTTCAGGATATTTATAATCTTTGCACCATCACCGTTGAGGTAAACGGTTTGCACCTGTAGAGTAAAACATTCTAAGATTTATTTATTCAAGCACCTTCGTGCTGTCGTAGTTACGGTAAATATACAGCAAATATACAGGGGAAGATCATATGTCTGGAATTCGAGTAGAATTTAGTGAAAAAACCAATGGAAAGATCGCATATCTGATCCTGGATCGGGCAGATAAGGCGAACGCCTTAAGCTCGAACATGATTTCTGATATTGAGGCTGCTGTTAAGACAATTCTGGCGGAAGACGAACTGCGCTGCGTTGTCATTAAAGGCACAACCGATAAGGTTTTTTGCGCTGGTTCTGATTTGAAGGAATTGAGCGAGCTAACGTCCGGGTCTGCCGGTGGGTTCCTTCGCTCTACTCATACTGCTTTGAAAAATGTTCGCAATATTCCTGTGCCAGTTATTGCTCAAATCGAAGGGCCCTGCATGGGGGTCGGGATGGAGCTCGCTGCTGTATGTGATATCCGTATTGCATCAACTTCGGCCAGCTTTGCCATGCCAAAAGTTAAAATCGGTATTCCATCCGTTATTGAAGCAGCCCTTGTTGCACGCATTATTGGTCAAGGTCGGGCATCGTTCCTCATGCTTTCAGGGAACACGGTTAGCGCTCAGCAAGTTTATGACTGGGGGTTTCTTGAGCAGGTCGCTGATGATTCAAATGCATTAACAGCAGCGGTCGACAATGTTATCGATGGTATTCTGAGTGCTGGATTTTTGGCTGTTTGTGCACAAAAACGTCTTTTGCAGTCTTGGCAGGAAAAACCATTGGCCGAATGTATAGAAGAAAGCATTCGTCCTTTTGCCGCAGCTCACGCCAGCAACGAACCGGGCGAGCTATCGGCACGCGTTATTGGCCGCCTGAAGAAAAACAAGTAGCCAATTTTTCAACTGGAATTCCGACCAGACAAAAAAAGCCCCGATCAATTAAGATCGGGGCTTAAGTTTTTGGTCGTTCAGGGTGTTAAAACTTCCTGTAGGCGTCACGTAATTGACCTAGTGGGTGGTTCGGTGACATCTGGAATTTCAGCAGAAGTTCACGTGCAATCATGTCACGATCTTGCTGACTTTCCGGGAGTTCCGTTCCCTCAGGAATGGAAACCCAGCCGTTAATGTTACGATCAAACACAGCAGGGCGACCGTCTTCGTAGCCCATGTGAATATCTTCGAGCCAGTTAAGATCGTCCCAACCCATAACTTCCATGTATGTGGTAAGATACGGGGTGATGTGTTTGTAATCAGGAACCAGGTTCACATCATAACGATAGCCAATGTGTTGTCCGATTTCCTTTTCACGATCTGAATCAAGTCCGTCACCTTTGATAAAAGCATCGACGTCGTTGATTTCAGAACCTTTATATGATGTTCCAGCCATCTGTCTGTCTCCCTCTTAAAGGTGGTGATAGTCGGCAACACCGACTGTATGTTCGGTACCTGCGAGTGGTACACCGGCCATGGCAGAAGATTCCATGGTCAGGGCAGCCAGATCTTCAGG
>JABJOR010000336.1 GCA_018664265.1 Rhodospirillales bacterium | reverse complement strand
TGTTCGTGATCCGATTGGTATGTATGGTGAGCGATTGGCGGTAAATATGCATGTTATATCTGCTTCTTCGGCGCCTTTGCGTAATTTGGAATCCGCTGTATCGCGTTGCCACCTGGGGGTGGCAGGCGTTGTATCCACGCCATTGGCTTCATCATTGTCTTGTTTGGTTGGGGATGAGGCGAAGCTGGGCGTTACCATGATTGATATGGGTGGTGGTACGACATCCGTTGCAGTGTTCTTTGATGGCGAGATGGTTCATGCCGATATGGTCCCCATAGGCGGTATGCATATTACCAGTGACATTGCCCGTGGACTGTCAACGCCGCTTGGCCATGCAGAACGGGTAAAAACCTTGTTTGGAAATGCTGTTCCTTCTTCTGACGATGATCGGGCTGTTATCGAAGTCAATTTGATTGGCGAGGATGGAGCCGGAGAGGCAATGCAAGTTCCACGATCTATGCTGATCGGAATTATCAGGCCAAGATTGGAAGAAACCTTCGAGCTAATTCGTGACCGTCTGAATAAGGCCGGGTTTGAACAAGCATCTGGCCCACGTCTTGTTTTGACGGGTGGTGCTTCTCAGCTGCCAGGCGTTAGTGATGTCGCCAACAGTATTCTTGATCGTCAGGTTAGAATAGCCAAGCCCGTACCCATTGACGGGCTGGCAGAAGCTGCTTGCGGGCCTGCATTTTCAACGTGTGTCGGGTTGATTAATTTTGCGATTCGCGAATCGCGTGATGTTTCATCCGGTGTATTGACGTCAAAAGAACACTCTTCAGGCAAGTTTGGGCGTCTAAGTCAGTGGTTTAGAGACAATTTTTAAGAAGAAAGTGCGAAAAACAATGAAATCGTTAAAAAATTTACCTGTTATCAACCATGTAGCTTTAGTTGTTTAGATTATTGCTTATCCGGAGGAAATAATGAGCATCAATCTTAGTATTCCAGAAAAAACCGTTGAACGGGAACTGAAACCAAGAATTACTGTCGTTGGCGTCGGTGGCGCAGGCGGTAATGCTGTAAATGATATGATCAACTCTGAGCTTGAAGGCGTAGAGTTTCTTGTCGTTAATACAGATGCACAATCCCTGAAAGGATCAGGCGCCCAGCGTCGTGTTCAGATGGGTGCGTCGATTACCAGCGGCCTTGGCGCAGGTGCCAGCCCTGAAATCGGGCATGCAGCAGCAGAAGAATCCCTACCTGAAATCATGGAGCACCTTGATGGTGCAAACATGGTGTTTATTGCTGCCGGTATGGGTGGTGGTACGGGTACTGGTGGTGCTCCTGTCATTGCCAAGGCTGCTCGTGAAAAAGGTATTCTGACGGTTGGTGTTGTAACCAAGCCTTTCCATTTTGAAGGCAGCCATCGCATGAAGTTGGCTGAAAAGGGTATTGAGGACCTCGCGGAGTTCGTTGATACGCTGATCGTAATTCCAAACCAGAATTTATTTCGTGTTGCAAATGAAAAGACCACTTTTGCTGATGCCTTCCGGATGGCAGACGAAGTGCTCTATTCTGGTGTTCGCGGTGTTACCGACCTGATTATTATGCCTGGTATGATTAATCTTGATTTTGCGGATATTCGTTCTGTTATGCACGAAATGGGCAAGGCAATGATGGGTACTGGCGAGGCTGATGGCGAAAGACGTGCGCTTGATGCTGCCGAAGCTGCTATTGCCAATCCATTGCTTGATGATTGCTCCATGAAGGGTGCGAAGGGCGTTTTGATTAATATCACTGGTGGCAGTGATATGACCCTGTTTGAAGTAGATGAAGCAGCAAACCGGATTCGTGCCGAGGTTGATGAAGAAGCCTATATTATCTTTGGATCTGCCTTTGAAAGTGAACTCGAAGGCCGGATTAGAGTTTCTGTGGTTGCTACAGGACTTGATTCTGATGTTGTTGAACGCTCAATTCCGACAGCAACGTCTGTTATGGCATCTACACCAGTTAAATCAGCACCTGTAACAAATGCGCCAGAAGTGTTGCGTGTTGAAGATGAGGCTAGTGAGCCTGTTGTGGAAACGGCTGAAATGGCATTAGAAGTTGCGTTTGCAGCGACAGAAGAAGAGCCTGAAGCTGCTCAGACACCTTTATCATTTTCAATGTTGAAGCAGGCAATTTCCGAGCCATCTGCGGTTGTTGAAGAACAAGTTACGGAAGACTCTACGGCTGACAGTAAAGTTGAAACTGAGACTGTTGCTGCAACACTAGAAAATGCAGCAGAGTCTCATATTGCTGTGACTCCTGATTTAGAAAGCACAAACGAAGCTGCAATCGAGGGCGAACTGGCAGCGGAGCTTGATACTGCTGCATCTGATATTGACGTTGCATTAGAGCCATCTGCTGCACCACTGGCAGAAATGCCGACTGTATCTGATACGGTGCCAACTGCGATGCCGAGTGCATCAACGTCTGATGCCTTTATTCCCCCTGCGCCGGCTTTAGCCAATGGCAAGGAAGAAACTGTTCCAACAAAACCATTTGCTGAATCAGATTTTGTTAATGGTGCCAGTGAGCCAGCGGCTGTTGTATCTGAAGCCACAACACGCAAGCCAGCGATTAAGCGTGCAGGAAGTCTATTCAAAACTATTCTGGGTGCCAATAAGCCTGTTGCTCCTCAACCTCTTGATTGGCAAGGTCAGGCGGGGCAAACAGCTGATGCATCTGTTGCGACAGCTACAACCACAACAACTGCAGCAACTGCAACAACAACGGCGGCTACTGCGCCCCAATTCGGTCCTGCACCAGTTAGCGGAACCGCAATTGGATCTGCTCAGCCCAGTCTTGGTGTTATTGAACAACCTGAGAGCCAGCCTATAAGTGAAACAGAAGACGATTTGCTGGATATTCCTGCATTTTTACGTCGTCAGGCAAACTAAGAATCATTATTTGATTTTATCAAAAAATGACCTGGAGAGAAAGAAATAGGGTGCGTGCCTGATTGCAGGGGTCACCCTATTTTTTTTGTTATTTAACCGTGACTTAAGGTCTTCTATTTAATGTAACAAAGCGAAACAAAGTGTGATTTGTGTGGCGCTGCTGCAATTGCTAGAAAAGGCTAACGAAATAGAAGATAAACGTACAGCGTGGACGATATTAATATGGATGCTATAGAACACCTTCACCCGGACAACTCGCTTCTCAAACAGCGGACACTGAAAAGTGCTATTGACTGTAAAGGAGTGGCTCTGCATTCCGGTAATAAGGTTACTATGACCCTGCACCCCGCTGATGCTAATTCAGGAATTACATTCCGCCGTACGGATGTTGCCGGACTGGGCGCTGAAATTCCAGCTCTTTGGGATAATGTTGTTGATACTCGTCTGTGCACCGTTATTGGTAATGACGAAGGCGTTAAGGTTTCAACAGTCGAACATGTTATGGCTGCTCTATCAGGCTGTGGGATCGACAATGCCCTTATCGAAATCAATGGCCCGGAAGTTCCAATTATGGACGGTAGCGCCGATCCGTTTGTCTTTTTAATTGAATGTGCAGGAATTCAGGAACAAGACGCCCCGCGGCGTGTTATTCGTGTCTTAAAACCTGTGAGTGTTACGGAAGGTGATTGCACGGCATCTCTAGCGCCTGCTACGCATTTTTCTGTTGATATGGCAATTGTTTATGACAGTGCTGTTGTTGGCCACCAAAACATCAAGCTGGGTGTTATCAATGGCGCTTTTTCTAATGAACTGGCCAAGGCAAGAACGTTTGGTTTCCTTCATGAAGTAGAAGCTATGCGTGCAGCTGGTCTTGCACGAGGTGGTTCGCTGGAAAATGCCATTGTTATTTCTGGTGATGACGTCCTGAACGAGGATGGCTTGCGTTTTGATGATGAATTTGTCCGTCATAAAGCTCTTGATGCTGTTGGTGACATGTATCTTGCCGGTGGTCTGGTTATTGGTGCTTTCAGTGGAGACCGCTCCGGTCATGCACTAAATAATACCTTGTTACGTGCGTTGTTCGCAGACGAATCAGCTTGGTGCTATGGTACCATTTCAGCTAAAGATGCTGAAACTATGCCAAATGGTGGCCTCCATTCAGAAATTCAAGCACAGCACTCTGATCTGGTTTTTGCCGTTAATGGCTGATTTCTTCGGCTCCAGCTAGCTAATTTCCTGTATTGATTAAGTGTATGAACGTTTTTCTTCGTGAAAGCGGAATTTAGGCTGTTCGTTCCTGTGTGTCTGCGTGCTATAGTCCCATGAACGTTGATATCAATAAATTCAAGTGACAGTTCTGAAATGATTTTGGCCCGCTTTAAAGGCTCCCTGCTTTCGAAAGTTCCAGCGTTGCCGATTGTGCATCGTCGCTGGACGAGCCATCCTTTTACTCTAATCGTAATTATTGCCACTATCATGCTTGGGGCGTGTTCCGGAGATGATAAAGAGGCTTATCTCGAAGAGCCCGTAGATGTGCTTTACAATGAAGCGCAAAATCTAATGGCAGATGGCAAGTATATGGGCGCTGCACGTAAGTTTGATGAAGTAGAAAGGCAGCATCCATATTCCAAATGGGCTACGAAAGCTCAGTTGATGTCAGCTTATGCATATTACGAGGCCAATGAATATGATGATTCGGTCATCGCTCTAGACCGGTTTATACAGCTGCATCCATCAAATAAGGATGTTGCTTATGCTTATTATCTGAAGGCACTTTGCTATTACGAACAGATATCGACTGTAGAACGTGACCAGGAAATGACGGAAAACGCGACCAAGACCCTCAATGAATTGATTACCCGCTTTCCTAACAGTAAATATTCCCGTGATGCCAGGCTGAAACTTGATCTGACCTTTGATCACCTTGCAGGTAAGGAAATGGCTATTGGACGTTACTATCAGGGGCAAAGCCAACATATTGCAGCCATCAATCGTTTCAAGACAGTTATTGAGCGTTATCAAACAACCACACATGTACCTGAAGCCTTATTGAGGATGACAGAATCCTATTTAGCTGTCGGATTGCCAGAAGAGGCTCAAAAGAGCGCTTCGGTTCTTGGGCATAACTTTCCAGGCAGTGAATGGTATATAGATGCCTATCAGCTTGTAGAAGGAAAAATCATTCGTGAGGAAGATATTGACGATCCCTGGTATAAAGACTGGTATGAAAATTTTTCTAAAATCTGGTAAACGTGGATACTCCATATCATAGGCGTAAAACATGCTTAGCACCTTATCCATTCGCAATGTGGTTTTGATAGAAAGTCTTGATCTTGAATTTGGCTCAGGCTTGTCTGTGCTCAGTGGTGAAACTGGGGCCGGAAAATCAATTTTGCTGGACTCTCTCGGGTTGGCATTGGGTGAACGAGCCGACACAGCTCTAGTCCGTCAGGGGGCTGAGCAGGCATCAGTAAGTGCAGCATTTGAAGATGTATCTGATGATATTATTAATGTATTGAATGAATATGGTCTGGAGGCACCTGCTGCCGGAGAAGGACTGGTTATCAAGCGAATCGTCAGCTCGGATGGTAGATCACGTGCCTTTGTTAACGGAGAGCCGTCTACGGTTGGTGCTTTGCGTGCTATTGGTGAGCGCCTGGCCGAGGTCCATGGCCAATTTGAAAGTCAGCGATTATTGAATCCTGCAGCACACCGAAGCCTGCTTGATGCTTATGGTGGATTGGATCCGCAAGCCAAAAAAGTTGCAAATTCCTGGAAAGTTTGGCGAGCATGCGTGAAGGCTGTTCGTGAAGCCGAAGAACGTTATGAAAAAGTGCGACTGGAAGAAGATTTTCTTCGCCATGCTGTTGAAGAAATTGGCGCACTGGCCCCTCAATCCGGTGAAGAAACCGAGCTTGCAGAAAACCGTACGGTAATGATGAATGGTGAGAAAATCATTGAGGCTATGAACGCTGCGACCAAAGAACTTAACCACGGGCGCGGTGTGGAATACTCATTACAAAATGCAGCAAAGCAGCTTGCCCGTTTGGCTGAAAAAGTAGAAGGGCGGCTAGAACCAATTATTGCTTCATTGGATAGGGCCAGTGCTGAAGTGGGCGAGGCTATGGTTGGCCTTGACCGCCTGAGCGCAGATACAGACCTTAACCCTGCCAACCTTGAACAGGTTGAAGAACGCCTCTTTGCATTACGCGCAGTGGCTCGAAAACACAATGTTACCGTCGATGCTTTGGCGGAACTGCATGAATCTTTTGAGCGTGAATTGGCTTCAATTGAAGATGGTGGGGCAGAAATAGGGCGCCTGAAACAGGCCGCCAATGTGGCAAGAGATTCATATTGCGAAGCGGCTGAGGCTCTTAATCAGGCACGCATGAAATCTGCCAAAGCCATGGCAGTTGCAGTCAGTGGTGAGCTTGAACCTTTGAAGCTGGGCGCTGCAAAATTTGTTGTCAGCGTCGATCGGCAAGATGAAAGTGAATGGAATGAAAATGGCTTGGATCGGGTTGCGTTTCTGGTTGCTACCAATCCCGGAACAGATCCTGGCCCCATAGCAAAAATCGCTTCGGGTGGTGAATTGGCCAGATTTGTTCTGGCGCTTAAGGTTATTCTGGCCCAAGCCGATCCTGTCGCAACTATTGTATTTGATGAAGTTGATAGCGGTATCGGTGGAGCAACGGCCGCCGCCGTTGGGGATCGTCTGGCCGCCCTTGCAAGCGATGACGTCCAAGTGCTGGTTGTAACGCATTCCCCTCAGGTGGCCTCCATGGGGGCACGCCACTGGCGGGTCAGCAAAGGGGTGCATGGCACAAGTGATAATGTAACAACACATGTCAGTGAGCTGTCAATCGAGCTCCGTCAGGAAGAAATAGCACGGATGCTGTCAGGTGCCGAAATTACCAATGAAGCACGCGCAGCTGCTCAACAGCTTTTGGGGCAGGGCACAACACGGGTGGCTGCCGGGAGTGCCGCGTGAGTTCATCTTTGCGATCAATTCCGATAGAAGATCTTTTGCCGTTGGAAGTTCCGGATGAGCTGAAAGCTTTAGCTCAGGAAATAGCTCAACATGACAAAGCTTATCACCAGAAAGATTCGCCCACGATTTCGGATGCAGACTATGATGCGTTGCGTCAACGTAACGATGCTTTGGAAAAGCTGCATCCTGATCTGATACGCGATGATAGCCCTTCCAAAAGAGTTGGCGCGCAGGTTGCCTCCGGGTTTGGCAAAATTACCCATGCTCGTCCAATGTTGTCTTTGGGGAATGCATTTTCGGAACAAGATGTTGGTGATTTTCTGGTGCGCATTGGGAAATTTCTTGGCCTTGATGCCGATGAAGTTGTGGAAATCGCTGCAGAGCCAAAAATCGATGGTCTGTCTGTTTCTCTAAGGTATGAAAATGGTGATTTAAAATACGGAGCGACACGCGGTGATGGCTCTGAAGGGGAAGACGTCACTGCTAATATGAAGACTTTTAGTGAAGATCAAATACCGCGCATTCTGCCTGAAGGCGCACCGGAGGTTGTTGAAATTCGCGGCGAGGTTTTTATGGCGAAACCTGATTTTGCAGCTCTCAATGATCGCCAGGTTGAGCGCAGTGCAAAGGTTTTTGCCAATCCTCGAAATGCTGCTGCTGGCAGTCTTCGCCAACTGGATACAAAGGTAACAGCCGGGCGTAAGCTTCGCTTCTTTGCGTATGGTTGGGGCGAAGCCAGTGCTGAATTGGGTACAAAACATGCAGATGTTTTAACTCTTTTTAAAAGCTGGGGATTTGTTACCAATCCACTGGCAAAGGTGTGCTTTACCTTGCACGATATTATGACACTCTACCGTAATATCGAAGAGCAACGCGCCAGTCTTGATTATGATATTGATGGCATTGTCTACAAGGTAAACCGACTTGACTGGCAACAGCGTTTGGGGACTGTAACGCGCTCTCCTCGCTGGGCGATTGCCCATAAATTTCCGGCT
>JABJOR010000335.1 GCA_018664265.1 Rhodospirillales bacterium | reverse complement strand
GGGAGTCGCGTCCCTTTCTGTTGGCGGAGATCATTTTGTAAGTTACCCCATTTTGAAAGCATACCATGAAAAATACGGCCCTCTTTCCCTGATACATTTCGATGCACATACCGATACATGGGAAGATCCTGATTCTGATCGCGTGGATCATGGCACTATGTTCTATCATGCCATTAAAGATGGTCTCATCATTCCCGAGCATTCGGCCCAAATCGGTATTCGCACCCATAATGATGATCCCATGGGGATGAATATCTTTGATGCGGATCAGGTTCATGATGAAGGCCCGATCCGGATTGCAGAACAGGTTCGCGCGTTAGTTGGTGACCGGCCGGTGTATCTGACCTTTGACATCGACGCACTTGACCCGGCCTTTGCGCCGGGAACCGGGACACCTGTCACTGGTGGCATGACCACACAACAGGCCCATCGCTTGATTCGAAATTTGGCGGGAATACAGCTTGTGGGAATGGATATTGTGGAAATATCCCCGCCTTATGACACCGGAAATATTACAGCTATTGCCGGGGCAGAATTGGCGCAGGACATGGTGGCTTTGTGGACTTATTATCACCGCAACAAGGCTGATAAAAAATAGGTTAAATGCAATGCCGTCACCCAATGAGTACGCTGCCGTTCGGGCTGTCCTCGATAATTATATCGAAGGCAGTTATACGGCCAATATTAAACTGTTGAAATCATGCTTTCATCCTGATGCATTAATGTCCGGGTTTATGGAAGGTGTGCTGGATGTAGGAACACCCCAGCCATTCTACGATGAATTAGAAGCTGAGATGTCATCAAGGGATGTTGGTGAAGCCTATCACGCGGAAATCGCATTCATCCATATAGCCGACCCACTGGCGAGTGCATCTATTGTCGAAGACAATCTTCTTGGCAACAATTACATCAACCATTTCCATCTGATGAAGGTTGAGGGTGAATGGTGCATGATAAGTAAGATCTACACGGATGTTACCTGACGTTCGTTCACACATTCTCCATATTAGGAAACAAGGCCATGAGTAAAACCGGTATATCGAGCCAACGCATCAAGGAAATGACGACACGGGAATCTCTTATCTTCGCGCAAGCTCGGCCCAAATGCCGTAAAGCATCAGAAGATGCTGACAAGGTCTTGATGTGGGGCGTGCCCATGGCCTGGCAAGCCGGCATAGAAGGTCCATTCTCGCTGTTCATCGAAAGCGGCAAAGGCAATCGCGTGACTGATATTGACGGACACGAGTATCTGGATTTTTCCATGGGAGTCTATGCGTCCCTGTCCCATGCCCACCCTGATTATGTTACTCCTATGAAGGATGCAATGGACAAGGGGATTCAGCATCAGACGCCATCATGTATAGCAATCGATGTGGCGAATGAACTCAATAAAAAGTTGGGCAACTTTCGCTGGAATTTCAGCCTTAACGGGACGGATGCAAACAGATGGGCCATTCGGCTTGCGCGCCACATCACCAAGCGACCCAAGGTATTGATCCCTAATTTTGCCTATCATGGCACGGTTGAGGAAGTTCAGGTGGTCCATGATGATAAAGGTGAGATCAGCTACTACGAATCAGACGTCGGCACTCCACCAGCTATCGCCGGAGAACGTACGCGCATTGTCGAGTATAATGATCTGGAAGGTTTGGAACGTGAACTTGCTCACGGGGATGTGGCTGTCGTGATGATGGAACCGGCCATGACCAATATTGGCCTCGCCCTGCCAGAACCGGGTTATCTTGAGGGTGTGCGAAAATTGACCCGCAAGTATGGTTCGCTCTGGTTGATTGATGAAACGCACACTATGTGGTCTGGCCCGGCCGGATTGACAGGGCGGTGGGGGCTGGAACCGGATATCTGGACGGCGGGCAAGACTATTGGCGGTGGCATGCCTGCAGGTGTCTATGGCTTTCGGGAGGAATATGCCGAACAAATCAGCGAGCAGTTAAAACACTCTGGTGAAGGTTTGGTCGGTATAAGCGGAACGTTCTCCGGTGGCATGCTTTCTCTGACAGGTATTTACCACAATTTGACAAAAATGTTCACGGAAGAAAACTTTAATCGTATTGAAGAATTAGGCGCCCGGGCAACGGATGGACTTGCAACGGTAATCTCGGAGTTTGAGTTGCCATGGCACGCTGGGCCACAACTGGGTGCCCGTGTGACGTATCACTTTACACCTGAGCCATGTCGCTCCATGACTTATTATGTCAACGAGGTCCATGATGATGACCTCACTTACCTGATGAACCTCTACATGTTAAATCGGGGCGTTATGTGTATGGCGTTTAATAACTGTTGGCTCGTATCACCCTCGGCCACGGATCATGACATTGATATAGCCGTTGGTGTGTTTCGAAATTGTTGTAAAGAGTTATTGGATTGACAATGACTCACGCAAATCATGGATAATCTTATCGACCAGATTACGCACATCGGGCGGGGTGATTGGTTTTTCCAGCGAAGGCCGCCCGCAAGTTGCGAGGAAGTTTGCATACGCGGGGTTCATGGCATCTCCGGTAATGAAGGCTATGCGATTAATCATCTCTGGATGTATAATTCAGATAATTTTTGATGCAGCGTAGGGCCATCCATTTCAGGCATGCGCATATCACTCAGAATGATATCAAATGTATTGTTTGAGAGAAGTGTGAGCGCCTGGTCTCCATTTGCAGCAGTGCTGACGGTGTGACCATAGGTTGTCAGTATTTCAGATATAATATCCGTGACATCCTGCTCATCTTCAATGATCAGAACGGACAAGTCCTTCGCATTTTTATCACAATCAGATGTCAAATCAGGTTGAGTATCAACCGAGTAACTTGATGGGATGCGTATGCTGAATGTGGTGCCATTACTGTCAGAGCTTTCTACAGTGATGCTGCCACCATGAAATTCCATAATACGAAAACAAAAAGACAATCCGATGCCTGTGCCCGAGCCAACTTCCTTGGTGGTGAAAAAGGGATCGAATATACGGGGCAGAACATCTTTCGGAATGCCGTTACCTGTATCGCAAACCCGGATAATGACTTCATTCTTAGGCTCATCGTAATGAGAAGACAGATGGATGCTTCTATCACCATTTGTGCCTTCCAGAGCATGTTGAGCATTAATGATCAGATTGACGATAACCTGGTTAATCTGATCCGGATCACCCCATAAAACAGGCAGGTCTTTTGATATTTCAGTTGTGATTTCAATGTCTGCGTTGCGGATGCTGGAAGCGGTAATTTCAAGAGCCGATTCGATGACCTCATAGATATCCATGTTTCGCCGGTTCATGGGTTGTTGGCGGGCCATTGCAAGGAAAGTTTTTACTATTCGGGCACATCGATCTGCGGCATTTCCAATTTTCTTTGCCCGGATCATTGTTTTTTCATCGCTCGTGGTTTCCTGGAGCAATAGAGCATGGCCGACCAGAACAGAAAGCGGATTGTTGAGTTCGTGGGCAACTCCGGCCAGCAATTCACCTAGGGCACTTAACTTTTCACTCTGGTGGAGCGCATCATTTTGGCGCGCTATTTCTGCTTCCATCGCCAGGTTTTCTGTAATGTCTGAATAAAGGGCGGAATGATAATTATTCTGCATCGGATAACGCCGAATAACGATATGACGTCCATCCGGCAATTCGAATTCCCCGGAAGATGCCGGGCCTTCCGAGATAATCTCCTGGAGGCGCTGTTGATCTATGTTTTCGGTATCACCAGAACCAAGGCTGCCCTTGACGGCGAGATAGCGGAGCAATTCAAGCTTGGACATGCCAACCTTGACCTCTCCGGGATAGAGCCAAAAATCCTTACACTTATCATTCCATATAACCAATTCGTTATTGTCATCCCAGACGGCAAAGCCTTGGTCCATAGAATCCAGCGTCGCATACAACAGGGTCGATAAGTTGGTTGCCTCATTGTGGCTGTCACTCAGTCTCTGTTCGGCCTGTTTTCGTTCCGCGACTTCCTCTAACAATACTTTGGTTCGATCTTCTACCAAACGCTTGGTGATTGTGTTTTGCACGCTCATGGCGCCGACCGAAAAAATCATCAACATGGTAATGACCAGCCCGCCAATTTGCACCATGGTAGCGGATGCAGTTGGGGCGCCTCCCAGGTATTCTTCAGTAATATCCCAATTATAATTCCAGCGGGCCTGTCCACGGGTAACGCGGATGGAGACTGTATCTATGACGTCTTTTGCAGCTTCTAGCGATCCGTAAATTGGCAGGACTTTCGTATCCGCACTTGCGTCGTCGTTACGCTCGGAAAGCCGCAGAACCAGGCCATCAGGGATGTAGCTTGATGATAATACGTCGAGCATTTCGGATAAATCTACCTGTCCGATGATGACGACACTTCTGTCTCGATTGGGAAGGCCAATGCCGACCAGAGTAAACAGGTGGCCTTCTTTATCCGTATACGCTGGACCCATAATTGCCTTATCAGGAACGCGTTGCGCCGTCTTTGCCACTTCGCCCATTTCCGGTACCGTTAGAAGGTCAACAGAGGGTCGAAGCATACCTTCCGTTTCTGAGCTGTTGACCACAACCATATGGGCATAAGCGTCTGGCACAACCTTGTCTGAATCCATTGCATCAGACAAAGCGTGAGCAAGAGATTCCTCTACCTCGGTGCGTTTGTCTCGCAAGGTTCTGTTAACAACAGCAACAGCGTCAAAAGAAAATTCAGAGTTCCATTCCTCTGCCTGCATCACCATCGTATCAAATTCTTCAGCGCGGATCTCGCCGGAATGGCGAAACCCCATGGCAAGACCGCTGATAATCGTTTCAGATTGCGCTAGCCAGCTTTGCGCCGCTATTGTGGCAACGGTCGCGTCAAGTTCCGCCTGGCGTTTCCAGCTTTCAATAGCTTTATCTTCAAGACGTTGACCGATGGAATAGGTTCCAAGAATACCAAGCGTTGCGACAGCTAATAGGATCAACCAGTGTTGAAGGCGCAGGAATTTGGTAATGCCAATGAGATTGTTCATGATTCTTGCCTGATGCTGTTACGCGACTGTAAACGTGACACAGCATAATTGGCAAGTGGCGTACTGGATCAAATCATCAAACTATTAGAGCAATACCTCTCAAAATAATATCTCAACATCCAGTTCTCCACATCCCGCGAAATCACCGAATAGCAGGTGAGGGCGGTGTTGATGTTGTGTTGCTCCGGCTTTCCGGCACGAAAATGAGCAATGTGATGAGGAATGTGTAAAAAATATAGATCATTGGATTGGCTCCTGAATTGTGTTATTGTCTTCATTAATACTCTAAAGGTGCCTGTTTACGAACATAAGAGGACATTTAATGAACTTACTGTTCGTGTTTATGAACAATAGTGATGATGATTAATGAATGAACCTTTTGAAGAAATGGCGATCTTCGCGCGGATAGCGGAGCAGGGCAGCTTTACGGCAGCGGCCAAATCGCTTGGGCGATCGAAGGCCTATGTAAGCCAGCAACTGACAAAGCTGGAGGAACGGTTGGGTATTCAACTTTTGTTCCGCACGACCAGAAAGCTGTCGCTGACCGAGGCTGGAAAGGTTTATCTGGATTATTGTCAGGCCATCGTTAAATCGGCGACCGAAGCCAGGCAATCCATTGCCGCCTTGCAAGGCGAGATGACGGGCTCTATTTGTCTCAGCACAACCAGTTCATTTGGTGAGATCATGGTCAGTGAAGTCCTGTCACGTTTTCAGGAAAAATACCCGGAAGTTCAAATTGATCTGGACCTGTCCGATGAAATCAAGGATTTGCAGGCCGAAGGGATTGATATGACCATACGGGGTGGCGAGGTTGTCGATGAAAACCTGGTGGCGATCCCGCTGGTTCAATGGCGGATGTTTGTTGTCGCGACCCCGGAATATCTGGCGACGCATGGCACCCCGCAAACCCCGGATGATCTGAAAGATCATAATTGTATCGGCACCAAACATGAAACCACGAATACTGGATGGCCGTTTATGATCAACGGAGAAATCAAGCGTATCAAGGTTGACGGCAACTTTACGGTCAACCGCAACCCGATGATTAAAAAATCAACCCTGCAAGGCAAAGGGCTGGCGTGGTTGCCATCTTATGTGGCATACCGCGAGATACAATCAGGCGAACTGGTTAGGGTGTTGAGCGATTATGACGCGCCTGCGTTTACGTTCTTTCTGACCTATGTTTATCAAAAAGCCATTCCTTTTCGCAATCGGCGTTTGATTGATTTCATCAAAGAGTGGTTTGAAAAGCCAGATATGGCGGGATTGCATTGATCTGAAAGGCATCACTTGCCGAAAAAAATCATAACGATGATGTTGAAGAATTTGAAATTATTCTTACATCATACATTGTAGCACGCCTTGTCCGGTGATAGAGAGTGCTCCACAACGAAATTCAAACACACGCTAGGCGCAATTTCATGGATCCATTGACCCAAGGGGTAGTAGGTGCTGTCCTTCCTCAGACAACACATAAGCGAAGCCTCATGCTGCTGGCCGGGTTATTTGGCCTTGTTGGTGGGATGGCCCCGGATCTGGATACTCTGATACGCTCTGAGCACGATCCCTTGCTGTATTTAGAATATCACCGTCAGTTTACACATTCCCTTCTATTTATTCCTGTTGGCGGATTGATCTGTGCGGCGTTGTTGCATTTTCTGATTGGGCGACGACAGTCAATTTCATTTCTACAGACATATATATTTTGCAGCCTTGGTTATGCAACACACGGGTTGCTGGATGCTGCAACCTCATACGGAACCATGCTTTTTTGGCCGTTCAGCGATTTACGCGTGGCCTGGAGCTATATTTCTATCATTGATCCGCTTTTTACGCTGCCCGTTATGGCCCTTGTTTTGTTGTCTGCCTGGTTTAAGACCGCGCGTTATGCACGAGCGGGCCTTGTTTGGGGGGTGCTTTATATAGGCGCAGGGGCCTACCAAAATCATTCTGCCGAAGCCATGGGCATGGAAATAGCAAAAGCGCGTGGACATGAGCCAGATGCGCTGAGTGTAAAGCCCAGCTTTGGTAATCTATTGGTTTGGAAAGTGATTTATCGCCATGGTAATATCTACTACGTCGATGCTGTGCGTGTTGGCTGGCAGCCTACTGTTTATCCAGGGACATCAATAGTGGCGCTGGATATTCCTCGTGATTTTCCCTGGTTGGACCCAAATAGTCAGCAAGCCAATGATATTGAGCGCTTTCGATGGTTTTCGAAAGGCTATCTCGCAAAAGACCCCTTGAACTCGGACCGCATTATTGACCTGCGGTATTCATTCATTCCAAACCAAATAAATGGATTGTGGTCGATTGAATTATCGGCAAAAGCTGATGAGGAAGACCATGCCAACTTTGTTACACATGGCCGTCCAGGGGCGGAAGGGCGAAGGTTGCTCTGGCAAATGGTTGTAGGGCAACAAGCCATAAGCGAGGCCCTGTTATCTGAGGTACGATAAGTTCCATTACCAATTGAATTTTCCTGTAAGCTATCTCTCCCATCCCGTGTATACTCGATTTGGATAAATGGAGAATAAGAATGGCGGACAATCCAAACCCCAATACAGACGGGCAAAATCGCCAGTCCAGAGACAGGCGCAGCACGGATCGACGCTCGTTAATGTCGAAGGCGTTTAACATGGACGCTTATATCTTTCGGGAACACGAAAGTGGCCAGGAAGCCTTTATTATCAAGAGCGGCAAGGTCGAAATTTTCAAACGCACGACAGGGATAGGTGTGGAAAAGGATTCGTCCATTGCCATCCTGACGGAAGGCGAGATGTTTGGTGAAATGGCGCTGATTGATGATTCCCCTCGCATGGCATCTGCACGGGCCTATGGCGGGCCGGCTGTGGTTTCTGTTATTACGCAGGAACAATTCAAAGGCATGCTTGAAACCGTTAATCCCTTTGTTGTGAAGCTATTAAGAATTCTTGCAGATTATGCCCGAAAAAAGAATCACGACCTGAAATAAGACCTTTTTGAACAATTATTCTCTCCACTTGATCAAGGTCATGTACGCCCGGTGTCAATTGTGGGACTGATCCACCTGTAGCCGTGCGTCAATTTTTTAGAACGGTGCAGGTAATACATATAAATTTGAGTTATCACAGGAGTCGATCAAGAATGAATACCGTAAATGAAAATGCTACCCCTGATTCAGAAGCAACTGAAGTAGCTGAAAATACTGCGCTGGAAGCCAAAGCAAGCGACGAAGCGTACACTGAAGACAAACCAGAAGCAGAAATCAAAGGCGAGAATATTTCCTGCTGTGGTAGCTGTTCCTGATACGATCTCAACAAGCGGGTATTCCATTTGGGGGTGTCCGCTTGTGAAACCTCCATACTGAAACACAATTGAAACACCAGGTGAAACACGTATAACACCCAAGCCTGCTATAGAGTGCATGACCAACCCAATGGAGGCCGTCATGTCAACTTATGCAAATATTTTAGAAACTGTGGGCAACACGCCCATCGTAAAGCTTAACAAACTCTCCCCGAGCAATGTTGAAATCTATGTCAAAGTGGAAGCGTTCAATCCGCTTGGCTCAGTCAAGGATCGTTTGGCCCTTGGCATTATTGAAACCGCCGAAAAGGATGGTTCGTTAAAACCCGGACAAACCGTTATAGAAGCCACCAGTGGCAATACGGGCATTGGCCTTGCTATGGTGTGTGCCCAAAAAGGCTATCCGCTCGTACTTGTCATGGCGGAAAGCTTTTCTATCGAGCGTCGCAAGTTGATGCGGTATCTGGGGGCTAAAGTTGTTTTGACCCCGGCTGCGGAAAAAGGCACCGGCATGGTGAATAAGGCGCGTGAACTTGCTGAAGAACATGGATGGTTTCTGTGTCGTCAATTTGAGAATGAAGCCAATCCGGATGCGCACGCAAGAACGACGGCACCAGAAATACTGGCCGATTTTGAAGGCAAGCGGCTGGACTATTTTGTCTCCGGACTGGGAACAGGCGGAACCATTAACGGCGTAGCCCGCAAGCTAAAGCAAGAACGTCCTGATATTAATATTATTGCAACCGAGCCTGATAATTCCATCGTTCTTGGCAGTGGTGTTAAGCAAGCCTATCGTGATGATGGGTCACCCGCTGCCAGCCACCCAAGTTTTCGCCCTCATTTGATGCAAGGTTGGACACCGGATTTCATTCCAAAGCTTTCCGCAGATGCCCTGAAGGCGAATTTGATCGATATTGTTATGCCGGTTAATGGCGAAGAATCTCTTCGCCTTGCAAAAGCATTGGCACAGGAAGAAGGTATCTTCTGTGGAATTTCCAGTGGCGCTACTTTGGCTGGTGCGCTTGAAATTGCAAAGGTCGCGCCGGACGGATCGGTCATTGTCTGCATGTTGCCCGATACGGGTGAGCGTTATTTAAGCACCAATCTGTTTAACGATGTGGAAGCTGAAATGTCAGATGATGAAGTTGAAATCTCTAAATCCACACCGGGATTTCGCTTTGATGTGCCTGCTGTAGCCAAGTCTGCCAGTGATGCGGCGCCAGTGCCTGCCGCGAAACCGGAAGCTTTGGCGTTTGTAGCAGAAGCCGTGAGCGATGAAACTCAACCTGTGGTCCTTTTTGCCCTGGAATGGTGTGAGTTTTGCTGGTCGGTGCGCAAAATGTTTGCCGAACTTGGTATCGCGTATCGTTCCATTGATCTGGATTCTGTTGCCTATCAGAAAGATAATCTGGGGGGTGACATTCGTGCTGCGTTATTGGAAAAGCTGGGCTCGCCCACGATCCCGCAAATTTTTGTCGGTGGTGAATACATTGGCGGCTGTACAGAAATTTTTGACGCCTATAACAATGGTAGCCTGCAAAAGCTGCTGAAAAAGAATACTGTACAGTACGATTCCAGCAAGGATATGAACGCATATGTGTTTTTACCAAAATGGCTGGTACCACGATAACTCTGGATATTTAATCAGGCGGTTTACTATAGGCTGCTAACATTCGTATAAGATGACATCGATTGAAGTCATACAGGATGTTAGACAGCTTATATGCCCGAACAAATTCTCAAAAGCACATTCGGCTACGACACATTTCGCCCAGGACAGGCGGAGGTCGTAGCCGCTTTGCTTGACGGAGATCACGCACTGGCCGTGATGCCGACGGGCTCTGGAAAATCGTTGTGCTTTCAGATCCCCGCGCTGATGAAGGGCGGATTGACCATAGTGGTGTCACCTTTGGTGGCCTTGATGGAAGATCAGGTCGCTGCCTTGAAACTTGCCGGGGTTGCTGCCGATACCATTAATTCTGCTCGGGATCGAGACGTGAATGTGGCGTCATGGAAGCGCGCGCAGTCTGGCGAGACACGTTTGTTGTATCTGGCACCCGAAAGGCTGATGACGGATCGTATGCTGGACGCCATTTCGCGCCTGCCTGTGACGCTGATCGCCATTGACGAGGCTCACTGTGTCTCGCGCTGGGGACCATCTTTCCGCCCGGACTATGAAGCCTTGATGCGGCTTCAGAATGTGTTCGCGGGGGTGCCCATTGTGGCACTGACCGCAACAGCCGACGAAACCACCCAGGATGATATTGCCGCCAAGCTGTTTGGTGGAGCTGGCAGGCGCTTTGTCTCCGGGTTTGATCGCCCGAATATCCGCCTCAGCGTCGCCATGCGCACCGATGCAAAATCGCAATTGCTGGAAACTGTCAAAGCCTATGAGGGTGAAAGCGGTATTGTTTATTGCCTGTCACGGGCCAAGGTCGAGAAGATGACCCAATTCCTGAACGATAACGGCGTGCGTGCCTTGCCATATCACGCAGGGATGAGCGCCGAGGCCCGCAGCAGCAACCAGACCGCCTTCATGATGGATAACGGCGGGATTGTCATGGTGGCAACCATTGCCTTTGGTATGGGTATCGACAAGCCTGATGTGCGTTTTGTCTGTCACACCGATATGCCAGGCAGTGTGGAAGCCTACTATCAGGAAATTGGCAGAGCAGGGCGCGATGGCAAGTCGGCGCTCGCCCACATGATCTACGGCATGGACGATCTGCGCATGCGCCGGATGTTCATTGAACAGGAAGACAGCGCCCCAGATCACAAACGACGAGAACACAAACGTCTGAATGCGTTAATATCGTATTGCGAATCCCCTGAATGTCGCCGTCACGCCTTGCTGACATATTTTGGAGAGGCGAATGAAGGTAAGGATGGTTGTGACAATTGTGATATCTGCCTTGATCCGCCCGAAATGATCGACGGGACTGAGACCGCACAGAAACTGTTATCTGCATCCATTCAGAGCGGGCAAATGTATGGTCAGGCTCACTTGATCGATATCGTGCGCGGTGCCAATACTGAAAAGATACGCTCCACAGGGCATGATCAGGTTTCGTCTTATGGAACAGGCGCTGATATTAGCAAAGACGAGTGGCGCTCTGTTGTGCGTCAATTGGTCGCAGCCGGATTTTTGCGCCTTGATGTGGCTGGGCATGGCGGCTTAAGCCTGACCGATAAAGGCCAATTGCTGATGCGTGATGAGCAGGCCTTTAAATATCGCAAGGACATCATCAAGCAAAGTGGTGCAAAACCGAAACGCAAATCTGTAAAAGCCGCGCCCGAAAACCTCAACGCCGAGCAAGTTGATCTGTTGGGCCGTTTGAAAGCCAAGCGAAACGAGTTGGCGAGAGGGCGAAATGTCCCGGCCTATGTGATTTTCTCTGATCGTTCGTTGGAAGACATGGCCTTTCATCAACCTCAGGACGAGGAAGCCTTTGCGGATATTCACGGCGTTGGTGAAGCCAAACTGAAGAAGTTTGCCGAAGTTTTCTTGAAGGTGATTGGCGGCAGTACGGAATTTGTGTCAGACTCTGCCTCAGGCTCATGACAATCACATCAACCCCGGTTCTCTACAGCTTTCGCCGTTGCCCCTATGC
>JABJOR010000334.1 GCA_018664265.1 Rhodospirillales bacterium | reverse complement strand
GCTGAATTCGAAAAACTTAACACCTGGTTCTACGAAGATGCCCTCAAGACAAACATCGCCGGGCTTCAAACAGGGCATTATTTTCATCCAGCTCGCCTATGACTTCATCAAAACTGCTTTGGCGGCGGATTACATCAAGCTGTGGTTGCTGCGTCTTGGGGGCATCTTCGTAGTACCAGGTGTTAAGTTTTTCGAATTCAGCCAATTCATGCTTTTCTGCTGGATCATACGAGCTGCCTCTAAGCCAGGCATCGATATTGCGAGCAGCCTTCTTGCCATGACCAATAGCAACCGTGACGGTTCTTTCAGAAGGTACCATATCACCCCCGGCGAATAAGCCGTCACGCCCGGTCATCATATGTGCGTCGACCTGAACCACACCGTCACTTTCAATTTCCACGCCGGGAACTTCATCCAGAAATGTCGTATCGACATCCTGTCCCAAAGCCAAAATCAAGGTGTCTGCTTCCAGTTCTTCAAATTCGCCCGTGGGCTGGGGTCGACCATCTTCGTCGATTTCCATCTTTTCCACAGTGAAGGTGGTCTCATCTATTTGTTTGATGGTACGCAACCAGTGAATAAGAACGCCCTCTTCTTCGGCCTCGGTGGCTTCAAAATCATGGGCAGGCATTTCCTTGCGCGAACGGCGATAGACAATCATGGCCTCATCAACACCAAGGCGTCTTGCTGTACGGGCAACATCCATTGCCGTATTGCCGCCACCATAGACAATCACGCGGCGCCCCAGTTGCGGAGGCTCGGCCCCAGTCTCAATATCTCGCAGAACAGAAGCAGCATCAAGGATACGCCCGGCCTGATGGGCAGGGATGTTAACCCGTTTGGCAAGGTGCGCCCCGACCGCCACAAAAACAGCGTCAAAGCCATCTTCCTTAAAAACGTGTTCAATATTATCTGCTTTTGTGTTCAATTTGACCGTGACACCCATATCTATAATGCGTTGGATCTCACCGTCCAGTATTTCGCGTGGCAGACGGTATTTTGGAATGCCAAAACGCATCATGCCACCGGCCATAGGTCCGGCTTCATGGATCGTTACCTTGTGTCCCAGCCGGGTCAGATGATAAGCGGCAGATAACCCACTGGGTCCTGCACCAATGACTAGAACATGCTTGCCCGTAGAAGATGCTTTGAAATTCGGCTTCCATCCGTGCTTTAACGCCTCATCCCCAAGAAATCTTTCGACAGAGTGGATGCTGACAGCTTCATCAAGCTGACCTCGGTTGCAAGCCGTCTCACACGGATGATAACAAACCCGCCCCATAACAGCTGGCATGGGATTATTAACAACCAAGGACTGCCAGGCGGCCTGATAGTTGCCTTCTTCTGCATGAAGCAACCAGTCCTGAATATCTTCGCCAGCCGCGCAAGTATTATTGCACGGGGGTATCCGGTCCAGATAAACCGGTTTTTCCGAGCGCCATGACCCCGTCATGTTCGATACCGACGTTCCAGGATCAAGTGTTATAGCGTAAGGAAGCTGTTTCATTTTACGGCCTCCTGTTCATCATTACACAGGCCAAATTTATTAATATTGTAATCTGCCATACGTTGAAGGGCTGCTATGCTCTCGGTGTCTTCTGCGCCCTTTTTGAACAAATGGGCAAAGCGTTTTTGTGGCTTCAGGTAGTCTTCCACCTTCACCAGCTTTCTAACCTTTTTGACAGTGGTTATCGCACCATGTTCGGCTTCATAAAGCGGGAACAATCCGCTTTCAATGGCAAGGCGGGCAAGCTTGATGGTATCGCAAGATTGAGACCCCCAACCCAGTGGGCAAGGAACCATGACATGGATATAGCGCGCACCACGAATGGCGGTTGCCTTTTTCACCTTGGCTTCCAAGTCGTTCAAGTCTGCGACACTGGCTGTCGCAACATAGGGAATATTGTGCGCCATGGCTATTTGCGGAACGTTCTTTCCTGTCCCGAAAACGTTGCCCGGCGCATCACCTACAGCCTGAGTTGTCGCCGTTCGCGCAGTCGGCGGTGTCGCGCTGGAGCGTTGAACGCCTGTGTTCATATAGGCTTCATTGTCATAGCAGATATACAGAACATCATCGTTACGTTCGAACATGCCGGACAGGCATCCAAAACCGATATCCGTTGTTCCACCATCGCCTCCCTGCGCAACCACGCGAACATCCTTGCGTCCTTTCACTCGAAAAGCAGCGGCAACGCCTGTTGCTACGGCAGGTGCATTGCCAAACAACGAATGCACCCACGGAATTTGCCAAGACGTTTCCGGGTAAGGGGTCGTGAAGACTTCCAGACACCCTGTCGCATTCACGGCGACCAGCTGATCATTGCTGGCGTTCATTGCTGCATCAAGCGCGTAGCGCGCGCCGAGAGCCTCACCACATCCCTGACAAGCCCGATGACCAGAGGTAATCGAGTTGGACCGTTCCGTACTTGATTGAACGTGGCGATTGTTTTCATCCAGCAACCGATTACCAACAGTCCGTGTTCCGGTTTGATAAAATTTTACGGTTTGAGGGGAAGCCTGATCGGTCATATTTTTTCTCCCCCAACTGATTGTGCCGCACCTGCGGCTTTTCGGCGTAAAATTGATTCAGCCGTTGGACCAGATCGTCGTGTCCCGCGAGCACGAACAATTTCATGTTCCACAGCAGCGTGATCAATATCCAGGAATTGCACTTCTGGAAGGCGATCCTCAAAGGCAACCTCGAACACTTCACGCAAAGATACCATGGTGATCGGACGTCCCCCCAATCCCGCAATCACTGTATGAACGGGTGTCGGCAAATCAGACAAGGCCATACGTACATTGGAGGCAACAATACCGCCCATGCCCGGCGCCATACTTTTTTCCAAAACCACGATGCGTTTTGCTTTTTTAAGGGCCTTGCGAATAGCTTCCTGAGGGAAAGGTCGGAAAGAACATATTCCAAGAGAGCCAATTGCCATGCCATCTTCGCGCATAACATCTACCACTTCCTTGATCGTACCGTTAACGGAGCCCAATGCGACAACAATTGTTTCCGCATCTTCCGTATGGTAGGGATGGATCAAGCCGCCAGTATCGCGTCCGAAAACTTCCTTAAACACATTGGAAATTTCAGGAATCAACTTCAACGCCTGTAGCTGCTTGTCATTGGCCAGATAACGCACTTCGGTAAAGGCCTCAGGCCCGACCATGGCACCGATAGAATAAGGATCATCTGGGTCCAGAACCTGTACGGGGTCGTAGGGTGGTAGATAAGCATCAACGTCTTGCTGACTTGGCATATCCACGCGCTCGAAAGCATGGGTCAAAATAAAACCATCCATGCAAACCATTACTGGACAGCTTAGCTCTTCCGCCAAGCGAAACGCCTGAATATGCAAATCCAGCGCTTCCTGATTGGTTTCAGCAAACAATTGTATCCAGCCCGAATCCCGCATGGACATACTATCGGTATGATCGTTCCAGATATTAATCGGTGCACCGATGGCCCGGTTGCCAATGGTCATAACAATGGGGAGCCCAAGCCCCGCTGCATTATAGACGGCTTCCGCCATATACAGCAGTCCTTGTGACGCTGTCGCGGTATAACTGCGGGCGCCCGCAGCCGAGGCCCCAATGGCCACAGAAAGGGCTGCAAATTCTGATTCCACATTGATGAATTCACAGTTTTCTAAAGAGCCGTTTTTAACACGCTTCCCTACGCCTTCAACAATGTGGGTTTGCGGTGTTATGGGATACGCGCAGACCACTTCCGGGCGGCACAGTGCCACGGCTTCTGCCACCGCTTCTGATCCTTCTATCTGTTTCAGCACTTCAGATCTCCTGCTTTCAAGCGGCTTTAACCGTATCAAATGCTTC
>JABJOR010000333.1 GCA_018664265.1 Rhodospirillales bacterium | reverse complement strand
GATCCCTGATTTTGGGTGGCTTGTCAGCAACAATCGGTTACTTCACCGTCAGATTGCTTTGGCGTATGGCTATTGTAAATAAGTGGGAAGAAAGAAAAGAAAAGAAACGTCTGAATAATAAATCCTGAATATTAATATCAGCTTAATTCATGATTTTATTGAAGTCTTCCTTCGTGTAATTCGCGCACACTATCCATGCGTTTCGCCAGTTCCAGATTGTGTGTCACCATAATCAAGCTAACATCATATTCCCTATTCAGTTCCATCATTACATCGAAGACCTTTTCCGCAGTTTGTTCATCCAGGTTTCCGGTAGGTTCATCAGCCAAAATACACTTTGGTCTGGTTACAAGTGCCCTTGCTATTGCAGCACGTTGACGTTCTCCACCGGATAATTCGCCGGGTTTATGTTGCAATCTATCTGACAAACCAACACGTTCTAGTATTTCTGCCGCCTGTTGTTCTGCTTCCTCAACCTTAAGCCCTCTAATCAACAGAGGCATCGACACATTTTCAATTGCAGTAAATTCAGGCAGTAAATGATGAAATTGATAAATAAACCCTAATGAACTATTTCGTAGATCCCCTTTTTCCTGCTCGGACAAGGCTGACATTATCTGTCCTGCTACCATCACTTTACCTTCTGTCGGATCATCAAGACCACCCAACAAATGTAACAAAGTACTTTTGCCGCAACCTGAGGAACCGGTTATTGCGAGACAACTACCTTTTTCAACTGACAAATCAATTCCCTTTAAGACATCAACATTAAGCCCACCTTCAGAAAATGATTTACACAAATTAGCGCATGCGATGCTAGCAGACTCACTCATATCGCAAGGCCTCTGCTGGCTGCATATTTGCCGCTTGCCTAGCTGGATAAATGGTGGATAAGAGACTAAAAAGAAAGGCAACAACACTAATTATAGTCACATCCTCCCATTTCAATTCCGATGGCAAAGTGCTTATGTAATAAACATTTTCATTCAAAAAATCGACGTTAAAGGCCTGTTCAATGCTTTGTACAATCCATTCCACATTTGAAGCCAGCCAAACACCGCCTGCTACTCCAAGAATGGTGCCAATAACACCTATTACAGTGCCCTGAATCATAAAAATGAGCATAATACTAAGCGGACTGGCTCCGAGTGTTCTTAACACGGCGATATCTGTCTGTTTGTCTGTCACAGTCATTACTAGAGTAGAGATGATATTAAATGCCGCAACGGCCACAATGAGGGTCAAAATAACAAACATCACAATCTTTTCTGTTCTCAAGGCATGAAACAAGTTCGCGTGACGTTGAGTCCAGTCCATGATCCAATATTGACCTGGAATCTGCTTCATTACTTCCCTGCTGATTATTGGTGCACGCATAATATCGGTAGTTTTTATACGCAAACCGTTTGGACTAGTCTTACGAAATAATTTTTGTGCGTCATCAAGATGAATTAAAGCTAATGCACTATCAAATTCCTGCATCCCCACTTCGAAAATGCCAACTACAGTAAACCGTTTTAATCTTGGTAAAATACCAGCCGGAGTTATATTCGCCTGAGGCGCAACCAGCGTTACTTTACTGCCAGTCAACACATGTAAAGACCGTGACAATTCTTTCCCCAGAACTATGCCGAATTCGCCTGGTTTAAGATTTGCTAATTCCCCCTCTATAATCTTTTCTGATATCTCTGATACTTTAATTTCTTCTTCCGGCAAAATACCCCGAATTATGGTGCCACTTACCTGTTTGTCATTAACTAACATTCCTTCTGCCCGAAAGTACGGAGCAACACCGGCGACTTCGGGGTGGCTTTCGACCTGCTCCGCTATGATGCGCCAATTGGACAAATTCTCATTACGTTCCAATACTGTCGCGTGCGAAGCCATACTCAGTGTTCGATCAGTCAGTTCCTTATGAAACCCATTCATCACAGATAGCACAGTAATCAGCGCTGTCACCCCAAGAGCAACCCCGAGGACTGAGGTCAGCGAGATGAATGAGATAAAGTGATTACGGCGTTTTGCGCGCATATAGCGCAAACCGATGAATAGTTCATAAGGATTAAACATGGACGGCATTATAAGCGACTGACAACAGGTCACAAGTCATTGCCACAGTAGGACATGACATATTATTGTATGTAATAATCCGACCCCTATTTATCTGTAAGCACTTTATGTTGCTTGAAACCAAACCATTCAGGTCCATATTTTGAAGTTACTCGCTATAGACACAGCAACTGAAGCTTGCTCTGCCGCTCTTTATATTGACGGAAATATCCTTGAAAAATATGAAGTGGCACCACGGCAGCATGCTGGATTAATTTTACCAATGGTCGATGCCTTATTAGCAGAAGCTGAAACTGAATTAGCTTCTCT
>JABJOR010000332.1 GCA_018664265.1 Rhodospirillales bacterium | reverse complement strand
GCATGGGCACCCAGAAAGGATGTTATTACATCCACCGGGCGCATGGATTTAACCCGGCGGGCAGCGCGCAGCATGCGCCACTCGGTATTACAATCAAGCCCGTAGCCTGATTTTATCTCGAGCGTTGTTACCCCATCATTGATTAATGCATCAATGCGCGGCAGTGATTGCGTCAGCAATTCATCCAAGCTGGCTGCGCGAGTTGCGCTGACAGTGGACACAATGCCACCACCGGCACGAGCGATTTCAGCGTAGCTCGCACCTTCCAGACGCATGGCAAATTCCCCTGCCCGATTGCCGCCATAGATAACGTGACTATGACAATCAACCAGCCCCGGCGTGATCCAGCGACCATCCGCCTCGATTATTTGTTTAGCATTGTTTTTGATTTCACTGGGTAATTTGGAAATCGGCCCAAGCCAGGAAATGTTTCCAGCGCAAACGGCAAGAGCTGCATCATCAACCTTTCCCAGGAGGTCATCACCGCTTCCCTCCATGGTCGCAAGGTGCACATCTGTTATCAGAATGTCGGTATTCTCATAATCCATGTTGTGTTAAGACCTTTACCCTGTGGACTGTCCGTGTACGATAGGTTTATTGATTATTCTTCCATCATCATATTGGTACCGGACCGCCATGACCACGCTTCTTTTTGAAACTGCCCTGTTGCCCGATGGGTGGGCAAACAACGTCGCCATTACAATTGATGCCGATGGTGCAATTGCACAAGTGGAAAAAGATGCCGAGATTAAAGGAAGCACTGTTGTCACTGGCGCAGCCCTGCCCGGCATGCCCAACCTGCACAGCCACGCCTTCCAGCGCGCCATAGCCGGATTTGGCGAAGTATCAGGCCCGGAACAAGCTGGTGCAGAACCCGATAGTTTCTGGAGCTGGCGTAAAATCATGTATGGTTTTCTCGCCTCCATGAATCCCGAAGACGTACAGACCATCGCCACAAAGCTCTATGTGGATATGCTTAAAGCCGGATATACCACCGTCGGAGAATTTCATTACCTACACCATGACATCAATGGCAGCGCCTTTGCAGATCGCGCCGAGATGTCCAATCGTGTTATAGGTGCGGCTGAAAATGCCGGAATCGGAATCACTCAACTACCCGTGCTTTATAACTATAGTGGCTTTGGCGGACAGCCTGCCAATGACGGTCAACGGCGGTTTCTCAATGACGCCGACGGATTTATGGATATTGTTTCGTCCCTGCATAAAGCCCATGCCGATTCTTTCAATGTCAGGGTCGGCATTGCACCGCATTCCTTGCGTGCCGCGACACCGGAGCTACTGAACGAAGTAATTTCTGCACTGAACAGCATTGATAGCGCATCGCCTATCCACATCCATATCGCCGAGCAAACCAAGGAAGTCGACGATTGCCTTGCATGGTCAAACAAGCGCCCGGTTGAATGGCTACTGGATAATCAAGACGTCAACGAGCGTTGGTGCCTCATCCATGCGACCCACCTTGTTGACAGTGAGACCGATCAACTGGCGGCGTCCGGTGCCGTGGCCGGGTTGTGCCCAGTGACGGAAGCTAACCTTGGCGATGGCCTGTTCCCGGCCCGTCGCTTCATGGATAAAGGTGGTGTTATCGGGATCGGCTCAGACAGCCATATCTCGGTCAACATGAAAGAAGAATTACGCTGGTTGGAATACGGCCAACGATTGTTTTCCCACGAACGCGCTGTGCTCTCGGGTGGAGCAGATCGCTCAACCGGGCGCAACCTCTATGACGCCGCCCTTGCGGGTGGGACGCAAGCTTGTGGACGCCCAATTGGTGCACTAAAGGTTGGCAACCGTGCTGACATAATCGTTCTGGATTGCAACGCGTCTCCCCTTTACGGACGCGCCGGTGATGGCATTCTTGACGCCTGGATGTTTGCTTGCGACACCAACCCGGTGCGTGACGTCTACGTCGGTGGCAAACAGGTTGTCAGCGGCGGCACCCATTCCCTGGATGAAATGGCAGAAGCTGATTTCCAACAGGTGCTATCACGGTTGATGGACGCATAAGTTTAATCAACCCAAAACGGCTTGCGCGCTTCCGTACGGGCCTGCTCCCGGCTTAACCCAATATCCCGCAAGACATGATCACTCATGGTTTTCAAGGCACGGCGCTGTTGATAACGAAAACTCCACATTGCAACGATCTTACCCATAGATCGGATAATTGAATGACGCTTGAAAACAACTATATTGTATGAATTAATTTCAGATAGATTCACGATACTCTCCTAAATTTTTTATGTTCTATGTTTCTATACTTTGCTTATATTTCATGATATATAAGGGATAGAGTTGATATTGTGCAAAGCATATAAATTCAGAAGGCCATTAGTTTTATTAATGTCTAAACAGTTACCACCATTAAACGCCCTGCGTGCTTTTGAAGCGGCCGCGCGTCATCTCAGCTTCACAAAGGGGGCGAATGAACTGAATGTGACACAAGGCGCCGTCAGCCATCAGGTCAAGGCATTGGAAGACCGATTAGGGCTCAAGCTATTCCTCAGGCGCCATCAAGGCCTTGTGCTCACTGAAGCAGGGCAGAATTGCCAACTTTTCGTTCGCGATGCCTTTGATCGATTGAGCGCAGGTTTTGACAACCTGCTGGACAAAGACGATGCAGGTATTCTAACAGTCAGTGTTTCGCCCAATTTCGCCTCCAAGTGGCTTGTTCCCAGGATTGGTAGATTCACAGAAACCTACCCTGACATTGATCTGCGTCTAAGCGCATCTCATCGCCACGTGGATTTAAACCGTGAAGACGTGGATCTTGCTATTCGTCATGGAGAGGACAACTGGCCAGATTTACACGCGGTCAGCCTTGCCACAGAAACTCTCTTTCCGGTGTGCAGCCCTAACCTGATGGAAGGGGCACATCCCCTCACTCATAATAAAAATCTCGCCCATCACACCCTCCTCCACCTGGATTCTCGCAAAGACTGGGTCAAATGGTTTGATGCTGCTGGTATTGAAGGAGCCGATTTATCTAAGGGGACCGTTTTTAATCAGGCGAACCTTGCATTGGACGCCGCAGCGAGTGGTCAGGGCGTGGCCCTCGGGCGACGTGCACTGGCAGCATCAGATCTGATAGCCAAACGGCTGGTCATGCCATTTGGCCCCGTATTAGCAGTTAAATATGCCTACTACATTGTCTGTCCAAAACAAACGGCCAATCGCCCCAAAATCAAGGCGTTCAGAGACTGGATGATCCGTGAGGCCAAAGCTGATAATGATGGCTTGGAAGCCCTCGGTATTCCTGCACTTACGGATATGGATTAGAACTTAATCTTGCGAGCCTCTCCATCGCAACGCTGCATAGGGAACCCTGTTGCGCGCGAGAAGGTCACGGGATTTTCTATAAATCAGAGGAGGTGCATGGTCTCCTACGATTAAAATATCCAATGGTCCGGTATCCGCTGATTCAGCAATTTTAGCAACGCTGTCCAGAACCTCTGTCCAATATTCAGTCATAATACAGAGCTGTTCAGAAAGCTCATACTTGGCACAAGGGAAAGGTTTACCGTATTGTTGCGTTCGCTCGGCAGGAAAATGCGAGTTCAGGGTTAGCCAGTAATAAAGTCCATGTTGTGCATTTGCACTCAAAGCAGCCTGGATTTTTTCTCCAATAAGACGATCACAATACCCGACAAAGGCTCCACTACAGAACCGATCATGTGCCTGATCCGGTTCTGCGATCAATTGGTGATAAAAAATATTTTTAGTAAAACCTATGCTTGGGTACCAATGCTTACGGTCAAATATTGCTGAAGTAAGTCCATGATAGGAAACAGACGTAACGCCCATTCTTGCAAGCTTTTGTGGCAAGCATTCACTGGTATCGAAACTTTTGTCCAATACATTCAGAAAGGAATACTCTGAAGCGCAAAGTTCTCGCATTTCTGCTGCTGTTGTTGCTCCCGAATACGGTATTGATCCGCGAACCAATTGAAATTTTTCAGCTATTACAGGCGACTCCAAAACAGAGAAGACAGCCTGATTCAAGCTCTCATCCTTAAATTGGCCTAATGCCTCAACAACAACAATTAACATCTTGTGCCCATTAGCGATTGAAAATTCAGGGGATATCCCCGATGCCCCAAGGGCGCTTTCAGGTTTGGAAGAATTTGAAGCTTCCCAATCTGCCCCCCCTGCTGTTGTGCCTTTAAACCAATACGACGACACTCCATTGGCGCTCAGATCGATTGCGGCCAATAAAAAAATACCAGAACAAACGTGAATACGCTCACGATTACCAATTTGGCCAGTTTTGCTTGAAATAATTGGCACAACAACAGCCAAAACCAACAACAAAATACTCATAGCGACATAGGGACCAAAGGCAAAAATATTCAAATCCAGAACATTTGGTATAGAATAAATGGCCTCCTTAAGTTTTATGCCATAGAAATTTCGACCAAAGACCAAAACATCTGCCACCAGTCCTGCAACAAAGGCTATATACACAAACCCCCGAGCCATTAGACGTGGCCCAGAAGAAGAAAAATTTATTGATGAAATTAAGAACAGCAAGCCATAGAAAAGAATGAAGTTAGCCCGTGGATGAAGGTACTCGATACTCAGGATAATAAAAGGAAGGTTGGCCAAAATCCCCCAGCAAAGGAACGTATTAATCGCCTTGTGGTTGGTAGAATATGTAGTTGTGAGAATTTGTCTCATAAAGTCTCAGTCTTGACATTGGAAGTGCTGCAATCGTACGCGTATAACTAATGCCTGTAAATGACACACACCGTACCTGTTCACACCAAACAAGAAAACCGCTTCCATGATCCCTGAGTGTTGAGTAAGGTTGCGCCAGACTTTCAATTGATAGAGCAAAATAAAACGATGCGCCTCCTTGTCTTTCAACACCTCGATTGTGAACATCCCGGTCACTTGCGCCAATGCCTCAAGAACGACAACATCGACTGGCAAGCCGTTGAGCTGGACCAGGGAGAGGCTATCCCGCCATTGGAAGACTACGACGCCTTGTGGGTCATGGGTGGCCCTATGGATGTGTGGGATGTTGAAGCGCACCCGTGGATGATTCCGGAAAAACAGGCCATACGCCGCTGGGTGCGCGAGCTCAAACGCCCTTACCTTGGAATATGCCTTGGACATCAGCTTCTGGCGGATGCATTGGGCGGCACTTGTGGGCCACAGCCCATACCGGAAATCGGCATCCTTGATGTACATTTGAACGCAGATGGTCGCGCCGATCCTATCTTCACTGACATGCCGACAACGCAAAAAGCCTTGCAGTGGCATTCCGTGCAAGTTTCCCAGCCGCCAGAGGATACGACAGTTCTCGCAAGCTCCGATGTTTGCCGGGTTCAGGCCATGCGAGTCGGCAACAATGCGTGGTCCATGCAGTACCATGTTGAGGTCGAACCCGATACGGTTAGTACATGGGGCGAAATCCCTGCCTATCGCAATGCTTTGGAAAAAACCCTCGGTGCAGACGGATTTTCCAGAATGCAGGCTGAAGCTGCCAAAAACATGGATGGTTTTATCTCAAACGCGGAGCAACTTTATAGAAATTTCAAGACCATAGTCTCTGCCTAAGGGTGCCCAAGTGCCCTTTACATTGCACGAAACAGGCAGTACAACACCGCCAACATTAGAAATTTTGCCGCGTCATTGATAGCGGCCTGTATGATTGACGCGACGTGCGGTGTATAATTCCCCCGTATTGCGCAGTATCCGAAAGAAATAACATGACCGAATTT
>JABJOR010000331.1 GCA_018664265.1 Rhodospirillales bacterium | reverse complement strand
TTTTTGAGGGTGGCGGTGATTATTCTGCCAACCCGAGTATTATTGGCTCCGGTCGGGATGCGCTATTGTGCCGATATAAAAGCGGGCGTCGAATTCTGGAGCCTCAGGACCAACTTACCCTTGAATGGGCTGGCGTTTATCGCCACTACCATGCTGCCATGATGCGAACCATGTGTTTTGGAAAACCACCTGCGCGTCAGGTGGAGTTGTATGATGCTTCTCTGGAAGCCCTGGAAGCAGTCCATGCCAGCATAAAGCCGGGCAATACTTTTGGTCAGGGGTTTACCGCGCACGCGGATATTTTGGATAAACGAAATTTAACACAACATCGCCTGAATGCATGCGGTTATAGTCTTGGCACGACGTACGCGCCGAACTGGATGGATTGGCCCATGCTATATGAACGTAATCCTGTGGAGTTTGCTCCGGGTATGGTCATTTTTACCCATATGATTATTTTTGACAGTGATGCAGAAATTGCCATGTCGCTGGGCGAGACGGTTCTGGTGACAGAAACAGGAAACGAGCGCCTGTCACAGGCATCACGTGAATTTGTTGTAAAATAAGGCAATAAGCGAAACAATGCCGTACTTCACGATCATGATTATTATTTTCCTCCTATCCGCCGTGGCGATGTGTGCGTTGGTATAAAATGAAAAACTTCAGCCATGTTGTGATTGTCGCTTTTCTAGGTTTTGCTTTAGCGTCCTGTGCCAGTGTAAAAACTCAACAGTCAGCCCCGCCTCCTTCTGTGTCTGTCAATCTTCCCAATGGCCCTCCTGCGCCAATGGCGTTGGCATTGGCAAGGTCTGTTGTATTGGAGCTTAAACGATGGGGGTATGCCTCACACCTGGCCGGAGAAGGTGCCGCAGATTTTGTGCTCAGAGGCAAGGCTGAGGAGCTTGATGCATCTCAGGCTCCTCGTGTTGCGACAATCTCATGGGTTTTGTTAGATCAAACACAGGAAGAAGTCGGTTTCTTACACCAGTCTGTGAACGGTAGCCCGGATGCATGGGCTTATGGTTCTCCTGCCATGATCAGGATCATTGGCGAAGAAACGGCGGCAAATCTGTCTCCATTTTTAGGCGAGCTTCCTAATGTGCAAGCACAGCAAGAAGCTCAACCAGAGCAGCAAGATGATAAAGTGGTGCTTTCGCTTGATACCGTAAATGATAAGGAAAGTCAGACTGAACCAGATGTAACGCCATTGCCATCCCCTCCAAATCCTCCAGCACCTGTTTCATCCGGAAATACAGGAGAGCGCCAATTTGGTTTGTGGATCGACATGGTTACGGGCGCTCCTGGCAACGGCAATGAGGCCCTGACTGTTGCTTTAATCGATATGCTTGAGGCGCTGGAACTGCCCTTTGCCAAAACGCCGGGAATGGCTAGCCATTATATTCAGGGCGTAGTCGATGTAGCAGTCCGTGATGCCACAACGGAGCATGTTACGATTGTCTGGGTGGTTAGGGACCCTGCAGGTGATGAGATCGGGCGAGTTACCCAGCGCAATGATATTACACGAGGGGTTCTCCATCAGGCTTGGCAGGATACCGCCAAGTATGCAGCCCAAGGCGGTGTTGAGGGAATCGCTGCCATTTTAGAACGGGATTTGAGCGAAGACCTATGAGCTTTAAAGTTGGCGCTAGATATTGGCAACATAACTTTTAAACCGCCGGATTATTCTTCGAATACGCCTGTCCAGCGGATCATCGACGAGGATATTGCGCCAATCGCCCGTGCGTAAATATTGATCAAACAGAGTGCCTTCATGATCAGTGTTTATGCCACTGTAACCACTAAGCTGGTTTTGTTGCTGATATACCCCGTCAAAGGGGGTGACGAACTCATTTGAATTCATTTTTCGCATGACTGTATAAACATGCAAGTCACGACTACCATATTTTTTGAAGGATTTTTTTGTGTAGGTTACGAGCCTTGGTTTGCAATCGACAGTCATGCCAATCGAAATAAGCTCGTATCCATTTGCCGCAGCAAGGTCGGCAAAAAACCGGGGTTGATAAGCAAAAAATCCATGATTGGGATAACCACTGATTGGCACGGAATGCAACATCATGCCACCTTCAAGGCATGTATCATGGATAGATTTGAAGCAGGCATATTGATTGAAGCAATGCTCGGTTGTTCCGAAATTTGTGACCAGATCAAATTGATCATCAAATCCATATGTGGCGTTTAAATCAAGATTAAGATCGAAATTCAAAGCACCGTGCAAATCAATGGCGTCAATGCATTTGTAGTCCTGAAAGCCCAGCGCTTTGTACAAGCCCTGTGCCGTCTCAACAGGTTCTTCGGGGTATTTAAATCCATTTTTCCGAAAAACACGGGGCAGAGTTCTTCGCATGGGGGTAAGGTCCTGAGCGCCAAACTCGATAACTGATTTCGGCTTCAGATTCCCAGTGTTGATTTGATCAATCAGTAACTGGACACCTTCCAGATTAATCCCCATTTAGCATTCCTTGCATACTCAAAATGATAACGACATCGTATATAAGCTCATATTTTCCCGTAGTCTATAACCGATAAGCTATAAACAGTATTCTACGATGCCCAAGTAGCACCTTCATTGAAAAATGTTCTTTATTGCAGCAAGTTGAGTAACCAGTTTTTGCTTAATTCACGTTCTGAACTTGATGCTTGTTAATGTCTTATCAGCAGGTCTGTGGTACGGATAGTGAAAAATTTTCAAATGAATTTA
>JABJOR010000330.1 GCA_018664265.1 Rhodospirillales bacterium | reverse complement strand
GTCGTCGGAAGTCAGATCTTTGGCACCCGCACCGAAAACTTCAACAAACAGAGTTGCTTTCAATCCGTCATCGCTGATCACAATATTCGGCTTTGAATAAGCTAATCCTTCCGGCCCTTCCATGAACACATCGGGGTCAGTAAATGGAAGACCTGGCGCGCTTGTCGCAGTAATGCTCAAGGTTGGATTGCCATCTTTGGGTGCGGGGTAAAGACTAAGATTTTGCAAAGATAATCCGTGGGCCGAACCATTACCGGGAACCCGAACAGAATACTTGTTGATAAGGTGTGCGAAAGAACTGGGACTTGCTTCACCTGAAGGCAATTCCAGTGCCAGCTTGGCGATCATGGGAATGCAAATATCTGCGCAAGCCAGAAAATCCACTTCACCGGCAAGCTTAACAGCTTCACCGGGGCGCTCTGGAATTACAGAAATGGGGTAAACAACTTCATGTTTGTATCCAAGAGTTTCAAAGCCAAGGATTGAGAACCTTACCGGAGCCGGCCATTGAATATCTGCACGAGATACGTTCTTTGAAAGAGCCCAGTCTGGCGTAGGGGGGTATCCGGCATCGCCCGGTGAACGCCAATAGACTTTCCAGTTCTCAGCGAGCTGGAATTCCAGCCCAAAAATCAAAGGGCTGTTTGCATCAGCCATTCCTGTTGCATTGGTGGCTGAAATCAGGCGAACAGATACATTATCATCATCAATCCATGATGTGGCTGCCGGGTTTGTTTGTTCAGCCTGTGCTGACTGAACAGCGCTCAGGTTAAACCATGAAAACAGCAACAATCCAGCTACGGCTAGGATGCTTGTCAGATCACGAGAAATGGCTGATGGATTGCGTTTTTGGTATGCTGGATTAGACATTAGGTTCAAAAATCACAGGTTAGAGGCTTAATTTAATAAAAATCACGTTATTTTGAAGTGTTTTTCATAAAAAACTTGGTGATAACATAGCCGATACATATCTCAATATGGTACAATAAGCTATGAAAACAATGCGCTTGTTTCTCTCCAAATTGTGGCTTTTTTGAGTGCTTTATAATTAATAACAGAAGAGTAAGGCAATGATGAGCTTAAATAACCAGGGTATGACCTTAGATGACAATCCGTATCTGACGGGGCAATTGCTGGTTGCTATGCCAGGAATTGGTGATGAGCGGTTCGAAAAAACAGTAATATGTATCTGTGCTCACAGTGAAGATGGGGCAATGGGGTTGGTTGTTAACCGTGAAATTGACACGTTGACGTTTCCGGACATGCTCCAGCAACTCGGCATTGCACCAAACCCGATGGCAGAGTTCATACAGGTTCATTTTGGTGGCCCGGTCGAATCGGGTCGAGGCTTTGTTCTGCATTCCCCGGATTATATGCATGATGGAACTTTGTTGGTTGATGGCGGAATCGCCCTGACGGCTACAGTTGATATCTTACGCGCCATTGCGGATGGTGCAGGCCCTGAACATACTATGCTTGCCCTTGGTTACGCCGGATGGGGGGCTGGGCAACTGGATATGGAAATTAAATCCAATGGTTGGCTCAGCGTGCCTGCGGATGACGAATTGGTGTTTGGCAGGGATCTGGAAAACAAGTGGGAGCATGCCATGGCGAAAATTGGTATTGATCCGCGCATGCTTTCAGACGAAGCTGGGCACGCTTAAGTTAGCAATTCGCCAATAGAGCTTCACCCTCCCAGTCAGAGAAACCAGATATGAGCAATAAAAAGAAACAAAGCCCGGACGATTTCATGCGCACTATGATAGCCCGTATGGAAGACTGCCCCACAGCAGAAACCCTGAATGAGAACGTTATTATGCCGTTTGCACTGGCCTTGGAGAAGGTCTGTGCCGCACGCGGTTATCTGATGAATATTTATGGGGAAAGCTCAAACATTGTTGCCAGCTCTCAAGAAGATGCTGAAACAATATATCATCTGATTGAAGAGTATCTCGACAATCGTCAGAATGATCCGGAACCAAAATTGGATTAATGGCCCCGGCTCGGTTTAAGCCAAAATAGCCTCGGTTTTTAGCGGCGGCGAAGCGTAAAGCCTAAAACGCACGCAGCAAGGGCTACACAACCAAGAATGATTAAGTTTGTTGAAATGATCACAGAAGTATTCCTCTATTTAAGGCTCTTCGACGTTGGAAGTGGAATTCAAGAAGTCATGTAGGGCGTAATCAGCTATCCTCTGTCATCATTTGCGACAACGGAGGGACAGGCAATGGATGCTCAGGATGTATTGGCTCTTGGTCTCGGGG
>JABJOR010000329.1 GCA_018664265.1 Rhodospirillales bacterium | reverse complement strand
CAGCAAACGGAGGCCGTCGCATTGATGGTGATATGGATTTGCGTAAAGCTGTCTACACCCCTTGCGAGCCTTGCGAAGATGACCCCGGGCGCCCTCCATTATGGCAAATCAAAGCCGTTAAAGTCTATCATGATAAATCCCGACGCACGATTGAGTATAATGACGCATGGCTTGAAGTGGCTGGTGTTCCAATTCTCTACACCCCTTATCTGACCCATCCTGATCCATCAGTTAAACGAGAGTCCGGCTTTTTGGCGCCCACATTTGGAACATCCACGGAACTGGGCTTTGGCGTAAGAGCACCCTATTTTTGGAACATTTCAGATCAAACAGATATGACTGTCACGCCTATTGCATACACAGAACAAGGCGGCGGATTGATCACTGAATTGAGACATATGCCGAAAGATGGTAAATTTGAAGTTGAGGCTAGTTTAATAAATGAAGATACCAATGACATCAACGGTCATATTGACAGCACTGGAGAATTCAACATTGACCAATCGTGGCGTTGGGGCTTCGAAGGCAAGTACACAACCGATGATACTTACCTAAGGCGCTATGGGTTTGTCAGTCCACAGACTTTAACCAGCAACCTCTATGCTGAAGGGTTTCGCAGCCGCAATTACTTCCGTGCAGATTCCTTTTATTTCCAAGGGTTGAAAGCCAGTGACAGCAGCGACACAGCACCAGTTATCGCACCACTGATTACCTATCAGCACAAAGGAAACCCTGATCGTTTTGGCGGACAGACGACCCTTGATTCCAGCTTCGTTTCAATGAATCGTGATACTGGGGTTGACCTGACTCGCCTGTCCCTTCGTCCAGGATGGGAAAGCAATTATGTCTCATCCTTTGGTGAGGCTTATAAATTTTCCCTGAATGTTGATACCGATATATATCATATTCAGAACTACACCCCTTCTGGACAAGATGAAGTTGATGGATTTACGGGGCGCATATTCCCGCAAGCCAAACTTGATTGGCGACTTCCCATGGTCAAACAAGCTGAAAACTACCATCAGCTTTTTGAGCCTGTAACTTCATTGGTTGTTTCACCAAATAATGTTAATCCGGTGAAGATCGCAAATGAAGACAGTCAAGAATTTGAGTTTGACGAAACAAGCTTGTTCAGAAGAAGTCGTTTCAATGGCGAGGATCGTGCTGAAGGTGGCACCCATCTGGATTATGGCCTGCAATGGGGGATATTCGGTGATAGCGGCGGAAAAACAACGGCTTTTGTCGGGCAAAGCTATCGTCTGCACAAAGATAATACATTTGCTGATTCCAGCGGCCTGGAAGACAGGCTTTCTGATATTGTGGCAAAGGTGGAAGTGTCACCGAACAGCTATCTGGATCTTCTCTACAGAACGCGAGTAGATAAAAGCAACGGTAACTTCCGCAGGAATGAAATTTCGTCCCGTATTGGCGTGCCACTTCTCAATGTCACAACACAATACCAGTTTTTTGACAAACAGGAAGACAGTGAATTTGACGGTCGGGAAGATTTGTACACTTCCATTAATTCACAGATTGACCAATACTGGCGTGGCTCAGTGAACGTCAGGCATGATTTAGCGGATGAACAAACCCGCAGCATCGGTTCCGGATTAATTTATGAGGATGAATGTCTTCTATTTTCATCCAGTTTTACAAGAGCTTTTTTCAGAGATAGAGACTTGAAACCTGTTGATACTGTATTGTTCAGAATAAGCTTCAAAACTCTTGGTGAATTTCAGCAGGCCTATTAATGCACGGCAAAAAAGATTTATGACCACATGAAACGTATGCAAATAAAAATTACAGGCTTCATTCTACTCGGCGTTATTTTGATGTCGTGCATCACCTCTGCTGCATACACCCCGGCGAACGCCCAGGAAACACTCCGCATTGCTGCCGTAGTTAATGAAGGGGCTATTTCTGCCTATGATTTATTGGCCCGTATTCGCTTAATCGTAACCATGTCCAGGCTACCAAAAACAAAAGAAACTATAAATCGTCTCAAAGGAGATACCCTACGTGTTCTTATTGATGAAAATTTGAAGCTGCAGGAAGCAGAAACACGAGGTTTTAATACAACACAAGAAGAGATCGAAGCTGCAATTGCACTAATTGAGCAACGCAATAAAATGAGTCCTGGACAACTACCGTCAATATTAAACTCCAGTGGAATTGATATTGAAACTTTGCTGCAACAAATCAGAAGCAGCATCCTTTGGCCAAAAGTTGTTATGTCGAAATATGCATCAACCGTTGATGTCTCCGATGCAGAGGTAGATAGCGCTGTTGCAAAAGCTGAAGCAGCTCAAGAACTCCCTGTGTTTTTAATTTCTGAAATAATAATTCCTCTTGAAAATGTTGCCCAACATCAAGAGGCAGAAAAGCAAGTGCAAAGATTGATCAACAATATTCAACAAGGCGCAGATTTTGCAGCCCTTGCCAGATCATTCTCTCAATCTCCATCTTCAAAAAATGGTGGCGATGCAGGATGGATCAGGCAGGATCAGCTTCCAAATGAAATTATCTCTGTTATCTCGGGCATGCGCCCCGGGCAAATATCTCAGCCCATACGATTGGAAACCAGTATAGCCCTGATACATTTGCGGGACTACAAGGCAAACTCCCGAAAGCAGATGGAAAGCCCAACCCTCAACTTAAGTCAGGTTCACCTGGCGCTTCCTGCAGATGCACCTGAGAACACTGTTGCGACATATATGGAATCAGTCAGAAAAAACACAACTGGAACAAATGATTGCGAATCATTTCTCAAGTCCGCAGCAAAAATTAGTTCCCCAATATCTGGAAGCCTTGGCGACATTCAACAATCAAAACTTCCTGCACACCTTTTAAAAGCTGTTGGAACACTCAAGGCTGGAATACCGAGTG
>JABJOR010000328.1 GCA_018664265.1 Rhodospirillales bacterium | reverse complement strand
TTTGATGCTTCTTCACAGACGATTTATAACCAATTGGCTCAATTCAAGCCTGGTACGACGGAAGTTGTTCCTGGACTGGCCGAATCGTGGGATGTGTCTGATGACGGATTGTCTTATACCTTCAATCTGCGTAAAGGCGTAAAATGGCACAGCAACAAAAGCTTCACGCCAACCCGTGACTTTAATGCTGATGACGTTCTGTTCAGCTTTAACCGTCAACGGGATGAGACTCATCCATATCATGGCGTATCCGGTGGCAAGTATCTGTACTTTGGCTGGATGGACATGGGAACGGCTATTGCTGATATTACGAAGATTGATGATTACACGGTCAAGTTCACGTTGAGCACACCGGACAGTCCGTTTGTATCAAATCTTGCTATGGATTTTGCATCTATCATTTCTGCGGAATATGGTGATGTGATGGCAGCAGCAGGAACAATGCAGGCCGTTGATGATATTCCAATCGGAACCGGACCATTCAAGTTTGTCTCCTTTAAAAAAGATGCCTTTGTTCGTTATGAAGCTCATGATGATTACTGGGAAGGCCGTCCGAAACTAGACAAGCTGGTCTTTGCTATTACCCCTGATCCATCAGTGGCATGGCAAAAAGTTCAGGCTGGCGAATGCCACCTGATGCCATATCCAAACCCGGCTGATCTGGAAGCCATGAAGGCTCATCCAGATATTAATCTGCAAAGCGCAGAAGGCCTGAACGTTGGGTATCTCGGCTTTAATGCAGAACGTGCACCATTTGATGATGTTCGCGTTCGTCGCGCTTTGAGCATGGCTATTGATAAGCAAAACATTCTTGATGTTGTGTTCAAGGGTGCTGGCTCTCCAGCCAAGAACCCGATTCCGCCAACCATGTGGTCCTATAACAATGATGTTGTAGACTATCCTTACGACCCTGCTGCTGCCAAAGCACTTTTGGCAGAAGCTGGTGCGGCTGGTTTGAAAACGGATATCTGGGCTATGCCTGTTGCGCGTCCATACAATCCAAATGCGCGTCGTATGGCAGAACTGATTCAGGCTGATTGGGCCAAAATCGGTGTCGAAGCTGAAATCGTGACCTACGAATGGGGCGAGTACCGCAAACGTATTCGTGCCGGCGAACATGGTACAGGCCTGTTGGGCTGGACCGGTGATAATGGTGATCCAGATAACTTCATGTTTGTTCTGCTCGGCTGTGAAGCTGCCAAGGCAAATGTTGCACGCTGGTGCCATACCCGCTTTGATAAACTTCTGAGGGATGCCAAGCTGACCTCAGATCAAGCTGAACGCACAGCGCTTTATGAAGAAGCTCAGATGATCTTCAAACGTGAAGCACCGTGGTATACGATTGCACATTCGGTCCAGTTCCGTCCTGTGCGCAAGGAAGTTCTAAACTTCAAAATTCACCCACTTGGAAGCCATATTTTCAAGTATGTGGATCTAAAATAAGACAAAAATATCTAAACACTGATTGGCGGGAGGGCAACCTCCCGCCAGTTCTTTTAAGTAATTGATTTAATTTAATGATTTCATTTCTTGTTAATCGAATTTTATTGCTGATTCCAATATTTTTTGGTGTCACTTTGATTGCATTCGGATTTGTCAGAGTTCTTCCTGGCGATCCGGTTCTGGCCCTGTCTGGTGAACGTACAATATCACCGGAGAAGCATGCTGAGCTGCTGGCTAAAATGGGATTGGACAAACCAGTCTGGGAGCAATATTTCAGCTATATCACAAACATTCTTCAAGGTGATTTTGGGACTTCTATTTTTACAAACCAGCCCGTATTAAGCGAATTCATGGAGTTGTTTCCGGCCACTGTAGAGTTGGGTGCCTGTGCAATGATATTTGCTCTATCCCTCGGGCTACCCGCCGGAATTTTTGCTGCTGTTAAACGCCGTACATTTTATGACCAGGGCATTATGGGCATCAGCTTGATTGGCTACTCCATGCCTATTTTCTGGTGGGGGCTGCTGCTCATTATTTTGTTTAGTAATATTCTCAACCTTACGCCTGTCTCTGGACGTATTTCATTCATGTATGATGTGGATACAGTAACGGGGTTCTTATTAATCGATAGTTTGTTGAGCGATGAAAAAGGTGCTTTTTGGTCTGCGCTCCATCATCTGGTCTTGCCCAGTATTGTTCTTGGCACGATTCCTTTGGCAATAATTGCACGCCAGACACGTTCTGCAATGTTGGAAGTGCTTGGCGAGGATTATGTCCGTACTGCCAAGGCCAAGGGGTTGTCTCCCTTACGGATCGTTGGCTTACATGCTCTGCGCAACGCTATGATTACCGTTATCACGGTTATCGGGTTGCAGGTCGGTGTCTTGCTGGCCGGGGCGATCTTGACAGAAACAATCTTTAGCTGGCCCGGTATTGGCAAGTGGATCATTTTCTCGGTCTTCACGCGGGATTATTTTGCCGTACAGGGTGGTCTGGTTTTAATCGCCATGTTCGTCATGAGCGTTAATCTTCTTGTAGATGTAATGTACGGATTGATTAATCCGCGCATTTTGCACACGCGATAGGGATGGTGGAAAATGACTGAAAACACCATGGAATCAAAAGTGCAATCGACTGAGGAAAATGGATATACTGGCAGCACACGTGAACAGCTTGCTGAGTTCTGGTTTTATTTTTCAGAAAGCAAGACGGCTGTTTTAGGATTGTTCGTTCTTATCATTATTGTCCTGATCGCATTGGGTGCGGATTTCGTCTCGCCTTACGATCCAAGTATTCAACACCGTGACTTTCTTGAGACACCTCCTGCCTGGGCTGAAGGTGGCAGTAGCGCATTCCTTCTTGGAACAGATTATGCCGGGCGTGATATGCTGTCGCGTATTATCCATGGATCGCGGTTGTCGTTGACGGCTGGCGGGATCGTCATTGTGATATGCCTCAGCGTAGGTATCGTACTGGGCTTGGCCGCTGCATATTTCCGTGGCTGGATAGAAATCTGTATCATGCGCATTATGGATACAATCTTGTCCGTTCCAGGGTTGCTGATGGCGCTTGTCCTTGTCGCCGTGCTTGGTCCGGGTTTGAGAAATGCGATGATTGCTATTTCCATAACCTATATGCCGTATTTTGTTCGATTGACCAGGGCGTCGGCGGTGTCTGAATCGACGCGGGACTATGTTGTGGCAAGCCGGGTTGCTGGCGCGGGCCGTCTGCGGATTATGTTTATTACCATCCTGCCTAATTGCATGGCACCATTGATAGTTCAGGCGACGTTGAGTTTTTCAACGGCTGTCCTAGATACGGCTGCTCTGGGCTTCCTTGGTATGGGGGCGCAAGCACCACGCCCGGAATGGGGAACCTTGATTGCTGAAAACCGTGATTTGATGCTCAGCGCGCCATGGACGGTGACGTTCCCCGGATTGGCGATCCTGATTGCTGTGCTTGCTATTAATTTGATGGGTGATGGTTTGCGTGATGCGCTTGATCCCAAACTGAAGCGATAAGGAATAAGTTTATGGCTTTGGTAGAAATCGAAAATCTTTCTGTTGATTTTGGTTCCCTCGATAAACCGTTTCGGGCCGTTGACAATGTTTCCCTGACCATTGATGGTGGTGAAACACTCGGCGTAGTTGGTGAATCCGGTTCCGGCAAGAGCGTTTCCATGCTCGCATTGATGGGCCTTATTGCATTTCCCGGCCGGGTTACGGCAGATCGCCTGACATTCGCTGGCACAGATTTGATGACCCTTAAAGACAAAGACCGTCGCCGGATTACCGGTAAAGATATTGCCATGGTCTTTCAGGAACCCATGACCAGCCTTAATCCGTGTTTTACCGTTGGCTTTCAAATCATGGAGACCCTCAAGGTTCATGAAGGTGGTACCAAACAGGAGCGCCGTGAACGCGCCACTGAACTGTTAGACCAGGTCGGTATTCCTGCCCCGGCAGGCCGTCTTTCTTCTTTTCCACATCAACTTTCGGGCGGCATGAACCAGCGTGTTATGATTGCCATGGCGATAGCCTGTAATCCGCGTTTGCTGATAGCTGATGAACCGACAACGGCGCTGGATGTGACTATTCAAAAGCAAATCCTTGATCTTCTGTTCCGCCTTCAGGAAGAGCGCAATATGGCGCTGGTACTGATCACCCATGATATGGGCGTGGTTGCTGAAACTGCAGAGCGCGTCGCGGTTATGTACGCAGGGCAAATGGTCGA
>JABJOR010000327.1 GCA_018664265.1 Rhodospirillales bacterium | reverse complement strand
GTTCCAGGGTTCGTTTTGCGGCCTCACGCACGGTTGCAAAGGCTTCCTCTAATATATCGTCAAGGCTGGCACCCCCCGCAAGCTTTTCGCGAAACTGATCGGTCTTGGCGCGAATCTCGTCATCGCTGAGCTTTTCAAGCTCGGGTTCCATGGCGTTGATGCTATCAACGTGTTTTTGCAGGGTTTTCAGGAACCGGTCATTGGAACTGCCGAACAGTTTTTTGGCGATAGTCTCGAACATGAGGGGAGTATTCTCCGAAATTGTTTCACGTGAAACAATTGGTTGTTTCGCTTGAAACAACGGGTTGGGGTTTATCGAATAAATATGCGTTGAAACACATAAGCGGGTAGCGCCCATGTGTCAATGAATCCCGGTGGAAACCCATCGAATTCCACATGTTTTAGCCGAAAAGTTGTTAATAATCATGAAATAGCGCTGCAAGTGTTAAATTGGGTGGCTTGATGGGGCTTGGGTGTGCATTATGCGCCGCAAATATTTTTGCAAAATAACTGTAAGTGGAGACGTTGTATGTTCTGTCGTTTAAGCCGTCTGATATCGGCTCTGGTAGTCTTAATTCCTGTTGTTACTTTTTCCCTTGCTAGCAGCCCAGTCGCTGCAGAAGACGATGCAGTTGCCGCCAATGTAAATGGCAAACTGATTTATATGCGCGATGTTCGCGATTCTGTTGCATCACTGGCACCGGAATATCAGCAAATGCCGTTCGAACAGCTTTATCCACACCTTGTAGAACGTCTGGTCACCATGCATTTGCTAGCCGACGATGCTGTTCGATTGGAGCTGGATAAATCCGAAGAATTCCTGACTATGCTGGATGTCTTGTTATTTCAATTACAGGAACGCGTTGCGCTGACCACGGAAATTGAAAAAATGGTCACGGATGAAGCCGTTCAGACTTTCTATGATGAATACGCCGCCAGCATGGCTGGTAAGGAAGAAATTCATGCGCGGCATATTCTTGTGGAAAACGAAGCGGACGCCGTGAAAATTATTGCTGACCTGAACGGTGGAGCTGATTTTGTGGCTCTGGCAAAAGAACGCTCGACCGGACCATCCGGACCACAAGGTGGTGACCTTGGGTTCTTTGGTGAAGGTCAGATGGTTCCGGCTTTTCAGGACGCTGCCTTTGCATTGTTACCGGGCCAGTTTACGCAAGCCCCCGTTCAGACTCAGTTCGGCTGGCATGTGATCAAGCTGGAAGAACGCCGTGCGGTGACGCTTCCTGCCCTGAATGATATCAAGCCCAACATCCGTAAGGAACTCATGGCAAAAACCGAAAGAGACTATGTACTGCGCTTGCAAGGTGATGCCAAAATCGAGCGCTTTGATATGACTGGCGCGGCCATGGCGGCCCCGATGGCGCCTGCAGCCACTCAATAACACTGTCGAGACTGGAAAAGGTATGTCTTCAAGCCCTAATCTCTCAAGCTCTCCTCTGGCTCCGGAACGTTTTGCGGAGCTGCCGGATATTGCCGGGGCCAAAGTCGCCACGGCGCTGACTGAAATGAAATACAGTGGACGCGATGATTTGTTGCTGGTCAGCCTGGACGCCGGGACAACGGCAGCCGGAGTGTTTACCCAGTCTCTGGCATCTTCTGCTCCGGTGGATTGGTGCCGCCGCGCCCTTAAGGGTGGATCGGGTGAGGCTCAGGCGCTGGTGGTGAATTCCGGCAATGCCAATGCCTTTACAGGCAAGGCAGGCGATGACAGCGTTACCCGCACGGTAGAGGCCGTGGCTGATCAGTTAGCCTGCCGCCCAAGCCGGGTGTTTGCGGCGTCCACGGGCGTGATCGGTGAAGACCTGCCTGATGACATGATTACGGATAAGCTTGAGGGCATGTGCGCAGATATGTCTGGTAATTGGGAACAAGCGGCGCGCGCCATCATGACCACAGATACCTTCCCCAAGGGGGCAAGCCGGACTGCAACAATAGGCGGACAGGAGATTAACATCGTCGGGATCGCCAAGGGCTCAGGCATGATTGCCCCGGATATGGCGACCATGCTGGCGTTTGTGTTTACCGACGCGGCGATCCCTGCACCCGTTCTACAGACAATGCTTTCCGATATCGCTTTTCGAACCTTCAATTGCGTAACCGTGGACAGTGATACATCCACCAGTGATACCCTTATGGCCTTTGCCACAGGGGCCGGAAATGATCATCAGATTGTTGAAAGCATTGATGATCCTGCCCTTGAAGGTTTCCGCAAAGCCTTGTTCGAAGTCTGTCGTGATCTGTCGCAGCAAATCGTGCGCGACGGGGAAGGGGCTTCCAAGTTTGTTACGATCAATTTGAACGGTGCGGAAGATGACGAGGCCGCGCGGCGCATTGCGCTGTCGGTTGCCAATTCTCCTTTGGTGAAAACCGCCATCGCGGGTGAGGACGCCAACTGGGGCCGCATTGTGATGGCTGTTGGCAAGGCTGGTGAAAAGGCGGACCGGGACAAGTTGAGCATTGAAATCGGCGGTCACGCGGTTGCCAGTGATGGCAGGGCGATTGAAGGTTATGACGAAACACCGATTGCAGAGCACATGAAAGGGCTGGAGATCGATATTTCCGTTGATGTGGGAATAGGCGAGGGCTCGGCAACTGTGTGGACGTGCGATCTGACCCATGGGTATATAGAAATCAATGCCGATTACAGGTCCTGATAGCGGTTGCTGGCACGCCGGAGAGCGTGACCAGACATCCAACCTTCCAATTGTGCTGGTCTCGGCAGCGGCCCTTGTGGATGTTGACGGGCGGGTGCTTCTCGCCCAACGCCCAGAAGGCAAGCACATGGCCGGGATGTGGGAATTTCCCGGTGGCAAGGTTGATAACGGCGAAACCCCGGAAGCAGCCCTGATTCGTGAGCTAAAAGAAGAACTGGCGATCGACGTGCGCCACAGTTGTCTGGCTCCCATCGCTTTTGCCAGTCATGCCTATGATGATTTTCATTTGCTGATGCCGCTCTATGCCTGTCGTATATGGCATGGCGAGCCCACAGCCCAGGAAGGTCAGGCCTTGCAATGGGTGCGCCCGGTGCGCATGCTGGATGTGAAAATGCCGCCTGCCGATATTCCGCTGGTGGCTGTGTTGCGAGACCTTATTTAACCATCCGTTCGCGCCAGGAAATATAGACACCACTGGCAGTGATAACGAATATTCCGGCCCATGTCAGGGAATCGGGGATATCGCCAAACATCACAAAGCCAATCCCGGCAGCCGTAATAATTTCCACATAACCAAGCGGGGCCAGCAAGGACG
>JABJOR010000326.1 GCA_018664265.1 Rhodospirillales bacterium | reverse complement strand
TCGCAAATGATGACAGAGGATAGCTGATTACGCCCTACATGACTTCTTGAATTCCACTTCCAACGTCGAAGAGCCAAAGATATTTTCCCTTCACAGCCTTGATTACATTGCTTTACAGTCGTGTCGAATAAAGACTTCATTGTCATTCGGGGAGAGTTTAAAAATGCCAGAGACATCAGATAAATATCCAACTGTTTTCACGCCGATCAAATTGCGCCACCGTACGTTACGCAACCGCATAGTCTTTGGTGCCCATACGGCCAATATGGCTCGAAATGGTGTGCCCGAAGACCCGCACTTTGGGTATTACCGTGAGCGTGCCAGAGGCGGAGCCGCTATGATCGTCGTCGAGCCTACACCTTCCCACCGCACGGGCATTCTGACATCAAATAACTTTCTTCATGAAGATGACAGCGTAATTCCCTACTTCAAACGCATCACCGATGAATGCCACGCTGAAGGTGCCACCATTTTACACCAGATATATCATGTGGGTGCCCATGGTGATCAGGATAATTCATGGGAGCCTTACTGGTCGCCATCAGGAACACCGTCCATGCACGATCCATGGGGCAGTCACGAGATGACAGAAAACGAAATTCAGGAACTGATCGATACTTTTATTGAAGCCGCCAGACGCGATCGCGATGCAGGATTTGATGGTGTGGACCTGTTTGCTGCCTATAACTGCCTGATTGATCAGTTCTGGTCCAACCTGACCAACAAACGCACAGACAAGTGGGGCGGCAGTTTGGAAAATCGCGTCCGTTTTGCCGTTGAAGTTTGTGAAGGCATCCGCAATATGGCGGGTGAAGATTTTATTATTGGCATGAGTGTATCTGGCGCCGAGCCAGTACCGGGTGGCCTGAGCATTGACGACAAGAAAGAAATCTTTGCTTATTTGGATCAACGCAAACTGGTGGACTATTTCTCCATAGGATTTGGCAGCTATTTTGAGCCCACCTCCAGCATTGTACCAAACTTCCATTTTGGCATGCGACTGACAGAACAGGACGCAAAGGACTTCAAGTCTGCCGTTAAACACGCTTTGGTCACCACCGAAGCCAGGGTTAAGACAATTGAGAACGCGGAAGATATTCTGTCTTTAGGTCACGCCGATATGGTTAGCCTGGTGCGTGGACAAATCGCCGACCCGCATTTGGCAAATAAGGCCCTTGAAGGCCGTGCTGAAGATATTCGACCATGCATTTCCTGCAACCAGCTCTGTATCGGGCGTCGTTTGAATAATTATTCTATTTCCTGTCTGGTTAATCCGTCTGTCGGGCGTGAAGTTCCCTGGGGCGGCGACACATCAATTGCTGCAGACACTCCAAAAGACGTTCTGATCGTTGGAGCAGGACCAGCAGGATTGGAGACAGCCCGTGTAGCGGCAGAACGTGGCCACCGTGTCCGGTTGGTGGAAAAACTGGGAGAAATCGGTGGCCAGTTCCGCCTCGCCGCGGGACAACCCGAGCGTGGTGAAATAGGCGCGTTGATTTCATGGTACCAGACCCAACTTGAAAAACTCCAGGTCAAAGTTGAATTGAGAACAGAGATGACGGCTGAGGACATTCGCAATTCTGGAGCCGATGAAGTGATCCTGTGCACCGGGGCCAATCCTGCAAGAACTGGATTTCAACGGTGCATTTCTCACCGCGAAACCCTTCCCGGTGTTGATCAGGATAACGTCTGTACAATTCATGATGTTCTCGATGGCTCCGTTATTCCGGGCAACAACGTACTTTTGCTCGATGATATTAATGGCTGGCCTCCGGCCTCACAAACGGCACTCTATCTGGCTAAGGAACGGCACATGGTCAGTTATGTGACAGCCACTGATGTTGTCGCTGCACAACTCAACTCCAGCGGTGCAGGGGGAACAACACGGAGACGCTTCTGGGAGTTTGGCGTAGAATCTCTGACGTCCACGGCGCTTATGAAATGGGAAGGTAACACGGCGACCCTGCTGCATCTTTATTCCGGTGAAGAAGAACAGAGAGACTTTGACACTCTGGTGCTGGCAACCATTGGAGAAGCCAATGATCATCTTAGTCGAGAGCTGGCTGATGATACCGGGATGTCCATTCACACAATTGGCGATGCGACTTGCGCACGCACAGCATATATGGCTTTCTTTGAAGGTCGTAAACTAGCTTTGGAATTATAAAACCATGTTTGAATTTGCCATTAATCCAACATTATGGCTGACATTTGCAGGCGCCAGCACCCTGTTAATTTTAATGCCCGGACCTATCGTTACACTTGTGGTAGCCAATAGCCTGACCCAAGGTGCGCGCGCGGGGCTAACCAATATTATCGGGAACACCACCGCCCTGATTATATTTTTTACTATCGGCGGTCTTGGTATGGTTTGGGTTATGAGCTTGCTTTCTGACTGGTTCAATATGATCCGCTGGGCGGGGGCAGTCTATTTGATTTACATAGGCATTAAGGCATGGATGGCAAAAAGCCATGGCTTGGAGGAACATCTCAAAACACGCACAACAAAGAAACAATCCAGGGCCTTCTTCCTACAGGGTTTCGTGGTCGGCATAACCAATCCGAAAATGATAATCTTCTATGCTGCCTTCTTCCCTCAGTTTATGGACCCGACATTACCAGCCGCAGGACAATTGTTTGTCCTCAGCATTACATTTTTAATCATCGCGACTATCCTTGATTCGTGTTATGCCGTTCTGGCTGGAAAGCTTCGCCCTTGGCTAACGGGGGAACGACGTGGGCGCATTCGCAATCGCATTACTGGCACATTATTAATCGGTACAGGGCTTGCTCTTGCCCTGACACGAAAGGCTCCTTGATGGTTACACTGACTAAAATTTACACACGTGGCGGAGACAAGGGCCAAACCTCTCTTGGTACCGGCGCTCGGATTGCCAAACACGATTTGCGAGTAGAATCCTATGGCACGGTCGATGAAGCCAATGCAGTAATCGGGCTCGTTCGATTGCATACCAGCGAAGATGAAACCGTAGATAGTATGCTGAGCCGCATTCAAAATGATCTGTTCGATTTAGGGGCCGATCTATGTACTCCACAAGAAACCCAACGCAAGGCTACGGCACTGCGAATCACTGAAGCTCAAATAACACGTTTGGAAAATGAAATTGACGCGTTGAACGCCGATTTGCAGCCTTTGACTTCTTTTGTTTTGCCCGGCGGTACGCCTGCCTCGGCATATTTGCATCAGGCTCGATGTGTGGTCAGACGGGCAGAAAGGCTCACCACACAACTGGCTGAACGTGAAGACCTTAATCCGGCAGTTATCAGCTATATCAACCGATTATCCGATCATTTATTCGTATTAGCGAGACACGTTAACGATCAGGGAGCAAAAGATGTTCTATGGCAACCAGGTGCAAATCTGGAATCATAAATCATGCACTGCAGCAGGCTCTATACAGCCTTGAATTTACAACATTAACGTTCGTTGACACCCTGCCATAGCAGTTCTATTGTGCAAGTGCGAAATGAAAAACTCGATGGGGCTTTGAGAGCCCGAGGATGTAATATGCCTAGTAACATAAAAAAAATTGGTGTCATTGGTGCGGGACAGATGGGCAACGGTATTGCCCACGTATTTGCGCTGGCCGAATATGAAGTTTACCTGTGTGACAGCGACGCTGATAACCTTGATAAGGGCCTTAATGCAATCAAGGTCAATATGGATCGTCTGGTAAGCCGGGACCTCATATCCCAAGACCAAGTTGACGCAGCGCTTCCGCGCATCACTGGTTGTACAGACTTTTCTTCTTTTGGTGACACGGATTTGGTGATTGAAGCCGCCACAGAGAAAGAAGACGTCAAGAAGGCAATCTTGCAAGAACTCTGCAAGCATATTGGCGAGCAGACAATTCTGGCATCCAATACATCCTCAATTTCGATTACCCGTCTTGGGTCCTATACCGATCGCCCTGAACGCTTCCTCGGCATGCACTTCATGAACCCGGTACCTCGCATGGAACTGGTTGAACTCATTCGCGGCATTGCAACAGGTGAAGAAGCTTTCAAACAAATTCGCGAGTTAACAAAAATTCTGGGCAAAACCCCGGTCAACGCAGAAGACTTCCCGGCCTTTATTGTTAACCGCATTCTACTGCCCATGATTAACGAAGCCGTCTACACACTCTATGAAGGTGTTGGTTCAGTCGGTGCTATTGATACCGCTATGAAACTCGGCACCAATCACCCCATGGGTCCGTTGGAATTGGCAGACTTTATTGGTCTGGATGTTTGCCTTGCGGTTATGCAGGTTTTGCACGATGGTTTGGCCGACACCAAGTACCGCCCATGCCCACTGCTGACAAAATATGTG
>JABJOR010000325.1 GCA_018664265.1 Rhodospirillales bacterium | reverse complement strand
GTACTACCCCATAAATTCGCTTCATCAATTCTGTTGGTCTTTGTTGCTATATCAACATCCATGGATGCTAGCTTAAGGCTAAGATTGTTTCTTTGAGCAATTGATGCAGCCTCTTGCAAAGAAACAGGGATCAACTCAACAGGCAATCTGGGATGTTCGAGCGTTTTAAGATCACTTGCATCATGCTTGAAGACATTGCGATAGCGATTGAGGGCAATTGTCAGGTTACCGTTTGCTTGAATACGAGCAGCTTGAGCACCAGCCAAACTTGATTTTGCCTGCAGCAAGTCACTTGCAAGACCTGAATTTTTAGCGACTAGGGCTTCTTCCAACCCTGTCTGCTCTTTGATATTTTCTTCTGACTGCAAAGCATAATTAAATGTATTATATGCCTTCACGAGATTCAGATATGCGTTAAGAGACTCACGAATAATATCCTGTGTGGCACTTTCAAGGCGTAACTCGGCTGACATTGCTGAAAGTTCTGCTCTGTCAATCGTGTACGGTGTTTTATACTGATCCCAGAGAAGCTGTGTCGCACCAAGCGTCATCGTTGTGTAGCCTGTTGATGTATCATCGGACCCGGTAGGCTTGTTTTGCTCTTCCCAACCCTTTTCGCCGCTCAGAGTGACGGTTGGTAAAAAATCGCCCTCCGCAATAGTAACGCCATCATTTGCAGCCTTCAAATCCGTTTCAGCCGCTTTAATCCTGTCGTGATTTTGTAACACTTCCGGCAGCAATTGCGAAAATGGTTCTGCATTCACTGTACTGGAAATGATAAAGAATGCTGATGAAATGAGCGCGCCCGCAAGCGCTTTCCGTAATAGCTCACGGAAATTGCCTGTTTCATTTACAATTGAAACAGAAAAACTGTCATTAAGAAGCACTCAGCTAATCCCTTCTAATAAACAAAATAAATACCGAAAAGCACCCCTGTTTACTGGGCTTCATAATATTCTAACCAGCTTCAAACCCTTTATCAGCCTGAAGGCAGCCTGCTTCCCTAATTGGTTTATTATTCAATAATTCGCCCCCTGTTGGAAGGGGAATTTTAACACATTTAACATTATACCACAATATTCTGGTAGTGTATTGTTTTTAAACAACTTCCGCCTTCATTGTATAGATTTTTATAGACGAATAGAGCAAGTAAACATCAAAATGGTCCTGTCATTATTAAATTTGCTACCCGAATCTACAATTCACACCCTTCCTAGCGGAGAGGTTTGGGGCGCAGGTGACCTCCAGGGTGCCATCTCCTCTCGCCATGAGGCCCTTACCAATCTTGGGGTCGGCCCTGGCAGCAAAGTTATAATCACTTATGGTGGAACACCGTCATTCTTTGCTGATTTGTTTGCTATCTGGATACAAGGCGGGTGTGCAATATGCCTCAATCCTGCATTAACGCCTTCGGAAATTTCAAATATCGTTGCCTTCACAAAACCTGATATTCTAATTTCAAAACCAGATTATAGCCTTCCAGCGCTACCTAAGACACTGCATCGCTTATCACCTCCAGAGCAACCATCCAATATCGGCACATTGCAGGCCGTGTCAAAAATGAACACCTCAAAAGAAGATCCGGCGTTAATCCTCTTTACCTCCGGGACAACTGGACAGCCAAAAGGCGTTACACTTTCATTCGCGGCCCTTGAAGCAAGATTGGCTCTCAACCAGAACTATATTCCGAGAGATAACCTTAAAAGGTCGCTTTGTGTTTTACCCACTCATTTTGGCCATGGATTAATAGGCAATTGTTTAACTCCGCTTGCTGCGGGCGGTGACTTATATTTGATGACTGAAGATGTAATCAAAAATGCCGCTCGACTTGGTGATGTTATCTCAGAGCATGAAATTACATTCATGAGTTCAACGCCTGCTTATTGGCAAATAGCCCTCCGGTCTTCACCCCCGAAAGGCTCTTCCTTGAAACAAATCAATATTGGCTCCGCTCCCGTATCTGCCAGCTTGCTCAGGGATGTTGCCAATTGGGCCGGAATTGAAGACGTTCGAGTGATGTATGGTATTACCGAGACCGCAAATTGGACCGCTGGCATGTCTATAATGGATGCACCGGCAGAAGATGGATTGGTAGGCCCGATGCTGGGTGGCAATGCTGCTGTGCTAAATTCAGATGGCCTCATGACAGAATCAGGCGATGGAGAAATTATTGTCCAAACCCCATCCCTCATGTCCGGATATTTCAATCGCCCAGATTTGACAGAGCAAATAATTAAGGATGGCTGGTTCCACACGGGAGACTTCGGCAGAGTTAACAAAAATGGCACTATCAAAATTACAGGGCGTCTCAAAGAGGAAATAAACCGTGGGGGTATCAAAGTCTCACCTGCAGAGATCGACATGCTTCTACAACGACATGATGATATTACAGAGGCATGTGCATTCGCTGTTCCAGATACGATTGCTGGTGAATTGGTTGGCGTTGCCATCATATTAGAACACGATGCAAAGGCGGATGTAGAGGCTCTAAAAAAATGGTGCCGATCACAAATTCATCACGAATGTGTGCCGGAATACTGGTATATTGTTTCAATTATCCCGAAGACAGAACGCGGCAAGATTAATCGTCAACAGGTAAAAAATATGTGCCTTGAAAAGTTGCATAATGGCTGAGAAAAATTCAAATGAACCTCTCATTCTGGAAACAGAACGTTTTCTGTTGCGGTCTTTAGAAACGAAAGATGCAACGGATACCTACATCAGTTGGTGGAATGACAAAGAAATCCAGGAAGGCCTTGGCGCCCGACCACGCAATTGGGGACAGATTGAGGCCGAACGCCATATTAATAAGTTTGATAACCAAAGGAGATATCATCTAGGAATATTTCCAAAGGGAGAAGACGTCCCAATTGGATTTTTTACAATATTTTTGGAACGTGGCAAAATTGCGCAAACCGTTGTCGTCATTGGAAATAAAGATTACTGGGGGGCGGGCGTCCCCTTTGAAATTCGAACCCGCGCACTTGAGTTCTTGTTTAACACAATAAAAGTGGAAAAAGTTTACGGCAAAATAAATGGGCGTAACTACGCATCAATCTATAATTACAAAGCCCTCGGTTTTGTAGCAGAAGGCGTTCAACGCAAACAAGTCCCCGGACCGGAAGGCAAAAGGCTGGACGTTTTATTCTTTGGGCTTCTTCGCGAAGAATGGTTGGCACAAAAGACAGCGGAGCAGGGTTTATGACGATCAAATCAGAAAAACCGGATTCTGCCGTAACCTCGCTGGTCCTCCAAATCATTTCTTCTGCATTGAATCTCGAGCCCTCAAAAATTTCAACAAACGCAGGCATTGGAACACTGGACGAATGGGACAGCCTTGCCCACATGCGAATAATCATGGGGCTTGAAGAGGCGCTGGATACTGTTTTGCCAATGGAAGCTATCGTTGAGATTTCCGATATGACAGATATTGAGCGTTTAATTATTGAACACACAAATCAACCTTGAATTCTTTCAACAAGTGCCCGAAGGCACCTCATTCAATTTTGTGTTTTTAGCTTTTGCTTTCTGCAGAGTAACTGCCATAATTAGAGAGTTCTGAAAGCGTCGGGGTGTAACAATAGGGGGCATATACAATATTGATCATTGGGCTGACAACATAAGGGATGCGCTCTCAGTGCACTTATTGTGTTAGCGTGCATTATATATTGATATTGACTAGAAAATAAAATGGCATTCAAGGCTGTAGTAGGAAGCGTGAGCTTCGATGTTGAACCGGGAACAAGCGTTATGGACGCCGCGATAGCGGCGGGAGTCATCATTCATCATACTTGTGGGGGAAGAGGCATATGCCTGACCTGCCAATTCACGTTGGTTGAGGGAGAACTGACCTCTCCCTCCGAACACGAAATCAGGGTGCGTGACATACTAAAAGGCAAGCGCCAGGCCTGCCAATGCAGTTTGGCTGCGGATTCCAGGTTGAAGTTTGCCTTTCCCGTATTTGGAGAATCAGGCGAGAACATTGACGACGCCTGGGAAGAAAACTGAGACAGTCTACCGTATTTGATAAATTTATGGCATGACAAAGACAACACCGTTGTATTGCCCCCTATACCGCCTCTTGAAAAATGCTTACAACGTTCTTGATTGGATCATGGAATTTTAAAAATCGACCCTATGGAATATCTCATTGTCACCATTCAAAAAATCTAGGACATAAGACTCCCTCAGCAAAACAAAACATCTCCTTTGGGTCATCTGTGAATTGACACATATAGTGCAAACAGAATGACACATAACGTGAGAAAAACACCTTAATGGTAAATCTAGCGACTTTATATGTCTGCTTTATCCCTGCACATCAGACGTACGCATTGAGCCTGGAGTTCGGCAGCTTCTAGCCAGAGGACTAAACCGCTCACGCGGTAATGAGAGTTAACCGTTTCATCGAATTTCCCCCGTGCCATTGTGCCTGTCTGTAGACTCTTGAGGTTTACCTCAACTTACAGACAGGAGTTTATCATGACAGATACAGCCATCAGCCC
>JABJOR010000032.1 GCA_018664265.1 Rhodospirillales bacterium | reverse complement strand
TTTCTTGAGCATAAACTGCAACCTTTTTAACCGGGGAATTCGATTAGTTGCAGTTTACAACACGCTAAAAGAGATGGGAATCCTTTATAGCTATGGCTTCGAGTGCTTTTTTAGGGCCGACTAAATAATTAAAGTCATGCTTACGAGTTAAAAATGTTCTTTGAAGAAATAAAAATGGCCAGTGTTTTTTTGCAATTGCAATTTTTTTCAATTTATTTATCCAATAATTCAATTTTATATTTCAATATTTATTTCATACTTACTATAAATTTAATTAAGAAATAGTGATCTGATACCTGACCTGGTCGCCCTCCATGAGGGCGATTTGAATAGTATCCTCAATCATATCTCAGAGGCTTCACTGTTAAATGTCAGTACCTATGGACAAATTAGCAAACTTCCAGAATCAGAAATTGAATACCCGATTATATGAGGTTAAGCGGAAGTGATTCTTGGCCGTAGTTTTCAGCAGTTCATACCCCTTAACGGATCGAGTTGAGGTCTACAGACATTTGCCTTATACATATTTCAGATGGCAAAGGGTAAAGGAATGTTCGGAAAATTTTCGCGTATCTGGTCTCTAACGAAGTCTTTGAAATCGGACGACACATCTACCTTTGTCAATGAAGGTGAATACAATCTGCCTTTCATGAAAAATAATAGCTTGCGGTATGGTTTGTTCGGCGTTTTTGCTCCGCCGATTGCCGTTTATATTACTTTTTGGCTGTTCACTGATTTACCCTACTACCTGCGAGATGCTCCAATACATATCAGCCACTATTGGGACCTTGGAAGCCATGGAGTAGCTAATGCCGTCGGCATCTTTTTTGGAACAATTATCGGTTCCCCCCTCTCGTTGCTTATAGCAATGCCATATTGTGCCCGCAAATTTGAAAAGGGTGATTTTCGGTTTTGGCCTTACCTATTACCTGCGGTTATTATAGGCCCGGTTTTAGCTTTTGTTCTATTCCCTCTTTTGTTTGGATGGAGAGATGCGCTTGAGATCGCTATTCCGACAATCTTTGCCAGTTTTTTAACGATGGTTCTTATTTATCTTGGTTACGTCCTTGCAGACCCTCGAATTACGCCTGAAATGTTGTCCCACGAGAAGCACAAAAAAAGTGAAACAAATTTGTGAGCTATGATTGATCGTTATGCATTTTCGATATGTTAAGTCCGTACTTACCCTCTAAAACACTCTCATATCAGGGCCATTTCACGATAGTCAAATTTGCCAAACGTCCAAACCTGGTAAGTTCAGCTCCCAGTTTTTCTTTGCGCCCAGCTCCCCATTTTATTCCTTCTTCAGGCCAAAAGTTAAGCACATTAAGGCATTTGGCTTTACGGTCCGCCTTGGCCTCTATCCTGCCCACAAAGCGATCTCCCTCAAGAATAGGGTAGACGTAATACCCCCATTGTCGTTTCGCAGCTGGCACAAAGATTTCAAGTTTATAATCAAACCCGAAGATCGACTTCAAACGTATTCGGTTGCGTACAGCTGGATCAAAAGGATTGATAATTTTCATCCGTGAAGAGGCCGATGGTATCTTTGCGATACGGTCTTCAATATCCTTGAACGCATAAGAGGTAACCCACTCCCCACTGTCTGTTTCCCACTTTACAGGTATGACAGCTTCTTTGTTTGCCTCGATCCAACTTTCTACTTCTTTGACGTCTTTTGCCTCCCAAAATTCCTTGATCTCTTTCATACTGCCAACAGCCAGACGCGCAAGCGCAGCACGACACAACCAGTCAACCTGTTCTGCTTCAGAAATCCCTGCATCCCAAAACTTCTCTGGAATAACACGCTCAGCTAAATCGTAAAATTTGTGAAACTTTTCACGGTGTGAGGTAGCTAAAATTCCAGAATACCATAGATAATCCAGTACCTGTTTATGAGGTGGACGGGACCAAATCTTTTTCACTCCCTTTCTTTTGCTATCAAAGCCTTTGGTAGAAAGAGGCCCCTCTTCTGTAATGCGTTCAATCAGAACATCCTTCCAGTCTTTGATTTGTTCAGGCTTATGATAGGACGCTCCATCGAGCCTTGCCTTCAGCCTTTTAAATTTCCGCTCCCACATTGGATACATGTCCATGGGAAGGACGGAAGCATCATGGGTATAATGCTCAAATAGATGCTCCCTGGCACTGAGCAGCTCATCCAACATAGGTTCACGGTATTTTTGATGGCGACTCCAAAGTATATGATGATGGGCGCGGGAGACATTCTGAATGGTGTCGAGCTGAACAAAACCAAGTTTCTTGATAATGGCTACAATATCAAGTGGCCCTGTTGATGATGACAACAGGTCATTTGTATCGAGCCATAAACGCCGCATGGTGCGATTATCAAGAGTGAGAGACACTTTGCCGATTCCTTGAGTTCTATAAATAAGAAACCCTTCAAATACTGTTTTTATGTGGTTCTGTATAGACAGAATACAATCTGATTTTTGAACTTCCATGAGGGCCAAACAGCCTTGCCGGTAAGCCGTACCTTTGATTTAATTTGTGAAAATGAGTGGCGTTTAAAAATGATCGCTTCTGGCTATTTACTGTCAAGCTAAATGCCCCATGGAAACTTTTGCTTTTTATAGGTGAAGCAGACCTCTGTGGGATAATTTTTTTATTTCCGAACCTTGTTAAAGGCTTCGGCGAGGGCCGTTAGGCTGGTTTCCTGTTTGGGCTGTGGCTTGGCAGGTTTTCTTTTTGCTGGTTTGTCAGCCTTGTTTGGCTTTGTTGCGGGTGCTCGTTTCGGGTCTTGTTTTGGAACATGGGCCTCATCCATTTTCATGGTCAGAGAAATGCGTTTCCGGGCGAGGTCTACTTCCTGCACCTTGACCTTGACCACATCGCCGGGCTTCACAACGTCGCGCGGGTCTTTGACAAACTTGTCGGCCAGTTGCGAGATGTGGACCAATCCGTCTTGATGAACGCCGATATCGACGAAGGCCCCAAAGTTGGCCACGTTGGTGACGACGCCTTCCAAAACCATGCCGGGGGTTAGGTCGGAGGATTTTTCCACGCCGTCTTTAAACGTTGCGGTTTTGAATTCCGGTCTCGGATCGCGGCCCGGTTTTTTCAGCTCTTCAATAATATCGCGAACGGTGATCTCGCCAATGGTGTCGCTTGTGAAATCTGCTGGCTCGATTTCGTTGAGGAAGTTCACATCCCCGATAAGATCATTGATATCTTTCTGTGAGGTATTAAAAATTTTCTCGACCACGGGATAAGCTTCGGGGTGAACGGCGGAACGGTCCAGTGGGTTGCTGCCGGCGACAATTCTTAAGAACCCTGCGCATTGCTCAAACGTTTTGTTACCGAGCTTGGGGACTTTTTTCAAGTCCTCTCGGGTTGCAAACGCGCCATTGGCGTCTCTGAAATCGACAATGTTCCGGGCAATAGAATCGCCCAAACCAGAGACACGGGCCAGAAGTGGAGAAGATGCCATGTTCAAATCAACACCAACGGCGTTCACACAATCTTCGACAATCGCATCCAGTGCATTGTCCAGTCGGTATTCGGATAAATCGTGCTGGTACTGACCGACGCCAATGGCTTTGGGCTCGATCTTCACAAGCTCCGCGAGGGGGTCTTGTAGACGCCGCCCGATGGATGCAGCACCCCGTAAGGTAACATCCACATCGGGGAATTCTTTTGAAGCATATTCAGACGCTGAATAAACCGACGCCCCGGCTTCCGAAACCATGATTTTGGTGAGCTTTAGCTCCGGGTGTTTGGACATCAGTTCGGCGCACAACTTGTCCGTTTCGCGCGACGCCGTACCGTTTCCGATGGAGATCAGCTCAGCCTTGTGACTCTGGGCCAGTGTCGCGATTTCGGCGATGGATGCATCCCATTTGTTTTGTGGCTGGTGCGGATAAATCGTCGTGGTGTCGACCAGTTTTCCGGTGGCGTCGACAACGGCCACCTTCACACCGGATCGAAATCCCGGATCGAGGGCGATGGTTGTGCGCGCCCCTGCGGGTGCAGCAAGCAACAAATCGCGCAGGTTTTCGGCAAACACCCGGATGCCTTCTTTTTCGGCCGTCTCCCATAATCTACCCATTAATTCCAGCTCTATATGGATGGATATTTTTACTCGCCAGGCCCAACTGGCGCAGGACAGCAGCCATGTATCAGCCGGACGTCCCTGATCGGATATTGCGAAGTGGGCGGCTATGCGATCTTCGCAGGGGTGTGGACGGGGCTGGGCGTCCGGGTCGCCAACGCTGAGGGATACCCGCAAGACGTCTTCCTTGCGCCCCCGAAAGACAGCCAATACCCGGTGCGAGGGAACTTTGCTGACGGATTCGGCATAATCGAAGTAGTCCTTGAACTTGGCACCGGATGTTTCCTTGCCGATCTCTACGCGGGATACCAGTTTTGCGTTGTCCCAGAAAAATTCACGTAAAGTGCCGACCAGCGTCGCATCTTCGGCAAACTGTTCGCTGAGGATTTGTTTGGCACCATCCAGTGCCGCTGTCGCATCGATGACCTTGGTGTCGTCTTCAACATCCGGGCGCAGGTATTTTACGGCCTCGGTTTCTGGATTTAACTGAGGATTGTTTAACAAAGAGTCTGCCAGGGGTGCCAGCCCGGCTTCGCGGGCGATCTGGGCCTTTGTGCGGCGTTTGGGCTTGTACGGTAAATACAGGTCTTCCAGTCGCGCCTTGCTGTCGGCAGCGTGCAAATCATCGCGCAGACCATCGGTCATTTTGTCCTGCTCAATGATGCTGGCAATGATGGCGGCCCGGCGATCTTCCAGCTCCCGCAGATACTTCAGGCGTTCTTCCAGGCTGCGCAGTTGGGCATCATCCAGGCCACCCGTTATCTCTTTTCGATAGCGTGCAACAAACGGCACCGTAGCACCGCCATCCAGCAGTTCTATGGTGCTGGAGACCTGAGCTTCATTAACGCTCAGTTCTTCTGCAATACGGGTTGAAATAGATTTCATCAGATGCCTCAACAGTGAATTTTGAGCCCCAGTTTTATCGTCTGGTACGGGACTCTCACAAACGAATTCCTGAAAGCCTGATGCACCATCATTCTTTTGGGCATTTGAAAGGCATTTATGGGGTACAGTTGCCCGAATCGGCAGACCGTTGTGAAGGCGGTTCTCGTTTCGTTGTTACATACATCTTGAAACCCACTGAATTTATTGAAGTTTAAGAGTTATTGCTTATTATTCTTATTATAGGAATTGTTTCACGTGAAACAATTTGTCTGTTTAAAATATTAAGTCGTTCCCATGTTCCAGCAAAATCTTGTTCAGGGTCGGGCGGGATTTTACTTTTTTGTAACACTGGACTACGGCTGGAAAACGGGTTGAAAAATCAGGGATTCCGCAGGAAAAAACACAGTAGGTTGCCAGTAAAATATCATTCAGTCCAAATTGCTCTCCCATATGAAACGGGCCATTTTTCTGAAGATGCTTTTCGACATAATTCCATTTATCTTCAATGGTTTGTGACGCGTGCTCAGAAACCGCATCAGTATGATTCTCTTGTGTCGTATACCGTTCGGGAAAATGGAAACGTTTGTAGGGTTCCTGTAAAACGCACACATGATAAAAGAACCAATCCAGAAATTGCCCACGGGCTGGATCGTTTGGCGCAGGGACCAATCCTTTTGTATCATTGGTGTCTGCAATATGCATTAGCATGGCCGGGGTTTCCGTCAAAATTTGACCACTATCAGTGACCAGTGTCGGAACGAATCCCTTGGGATTGATTTTCAGGTATTCCGGGCTTCTGTGATCGCCTTTATCAATATCAACGTTGTGGAGCTGATACGGTATGCCAGATTCTTCCAGCAACATATGAACGCTGGCGGCTCTGGTGCGTTTGCTCCAATACAGGGTGTACATTTCCTTGCCTCGATTCTTTATGCGATGTCATCTGTGGCAAAAATTGTTAAATCAAGCGGTAACATTTGCCCCATCCACATGGCGTGCTCGGTATGATCAGCAAGATCATCACCCGTCACTGTATGAATGAAAACGGTCAATCCATCTCGATGGGTGGCAAGCCAGGGAATGACCTCGCCAAATTGTTGCGGCGTAATGGATAGCTGGCAACTCCACTCGGGATGTGGCCCAACAGGACGTTCATGCATATGGCCCATGTTGATTGAGAACTCAACCTGCGCCGCCTCACAAAGCTGGCGGGCCTGCTCATAAGTATCTTTGCCATAATATACATGAGCGTGGTATCCGGATATTAACACCATAATTACTCTTTCAGGTCAGATCGTTTTTCACGCATGGTAACCAGTTCTTCGGCGGCTGTCGGGTGGATGCCGATGGTGGTATCAAAGTGTTCCTTGGTTGCACCCGCTTTCATAGCGACCGCAAATCCTTGCGCGATTTCCGGGCTGTCCGGGCCGACCATATGCAGGCCGATAACCTTGTCCGTGGAGCGCTCGACAATCAGTTTCATCAATGATTGTTCATCCCGCCCGGACAGGGTGTGTTTCATAGGCTTGAAGCGCGATACATAGACATCAATATCTCCGCGTTTTGCGGCGTCTTCTTCGCTTAGACCTACGCTGCCAATGGGGGGATGAGAAAATACCGCAGAGGGTATGTTCTCGTAATTCATAATTGTCGGGTTGTTATTAAACAAAGTATGAGCCAGCGCCATCCCTTCGGCTAGTGCCACCGGAGTCAGGTTTACTCTGTCTGTTACATCACCAAGGGCGTAGACGCTGGGGCACGATGTCTGGAACCATTCATTGACGATAATGGCACCTTTTTCGTCCAGCCGGATATCGGCTTTTTCCAATCCCAGCCCAGAGGTTTTCGGCTTACGTCCCGTTGCATACATGACCAGATTCGTCGCCAACGTTCGTCCTCCCTGAAGGTGGACTGCATAACCGGCGTCAGTCTTTTCAATGGATTCGATGACTGTGCCGGAGAGAATATTGATGCCTTTTTTTGTCATTTCCTGGCGCAGATGATCGCGCACATCTTCATCAAAACCACGTAGGATATTCGGTGCCCGAATGATCTCTGTCACATCCACACCGACGGCATTAAAGATGCCGGCAAACTCAACGGCAATATACCCGCCGCCGACAATCACCATGCTTTTGGGTAGAGTTTTGAGGTCGAGCGCCTCGTTGGATGTTATGACATGCTCAATCCCCGGTACATCTGGCATGGATGGCCAGCCACCCGTGGCAACGATGATTCGCTCGGCAGTGATAATTTGCTCATTAACCTTGACGGTATGCTCATCAATCAAAGTGCCGCGCCCTTCCACAAGCGCAACCTCGGCGCTCAGCAAAATATTGCGATAGACAC
>JABJOR010000324.1 GCA_018664265.1 Rhodospirillales bacterium | reverse complement strand
CGTCCTTTCGCGGACATGTTACGCACCACCGAATATTGTGACGGCGTGTGGATAGACAGCAAACCACGCTGGTATCAGGTTTCACAGTGGCTGAAGTTGCGCAAACGCCTGTATGAAGCCAGTTTTAGCTGGATTTATGATCTGCAAACATCCAATCGCAGCTCATCGTATTTTCATCTGTTCGGACCGGGCAAACCGCCAAAATGGTCCGGCATTGCCAAAGGCTGTTCACACCCGCACAAAAACCCACAGCGGGATTTCATGCACACCATTGATCGACAAGCTGAACAGCTCCATGCCTGTAGCATTATGGACATTCCACTGCCAGATATTTCCTGGGCGGATTCAGACACCACCCGTTTCCCCATAACAGAGCCTTTCGTGCTCATGGTTCCGGGAGGTGCCCCTCACCGTCCGGCAAAACGCTGGCCGATTAGAAATTATGCCACCCTCGCCCAAATTCTGATTGAAAACGGCTTCACACCGATCCTGCTTGGCACTCATTCCGAAGGCCCCATGCTAGACCAGATTGCAGCAACCTGTCCAAAAGCCGTTAATTTGTGCGGTTTGACCAGCATGCTTGATCTGGCAGCCCTTGGCAGACGCGCCGTTGTTGCCATTGGTAATGATACTGGCCCCATGCACATGATTGCCCTGTCCAATTGCCCGTCCATGGTACTTTTTTCACACGATTCAGACCCCAAACTGTGTGCGCCACGCGGCCCTCACGTGGAAATCTTACGCTGTGAAACACTGGAGGATTTGCCAGTGCAAACAGTCCTTGATGCGCTGATTGATCTGGCCCCCGGACTTGAGCAAATAAAAACCGATGCAATTGCGTAAATTAGCGACCTTGACAGGCTGTATGGCTGGTATACGTTCGCCAGCTATCCAAACATGTAAAAACTCTCTACAAACGGCAAAAATATTATGGTTTTGATTACACTTCCCGATGGCAGCACCCGCCAATTTGACGGCCCCGTAAGCGGCGCAGACCTTGCTGCCGATATCGGCCCCGGTCTGGCAAAAGCAGCCCTCGCTATCCGCATCAATGGCGAAATGGTCGATCTGGCAACCGTTATTGAAGAAGACAGCAATGTCTCCATTGTCACCGTAAAAGACGAAGACGCCCTGGAACTTCTGCGCCATGACTGCGCCCACGTTCTGGCACAGGCCGTCCAGGACCTGTTTCCCGGAACCCAGGTCACAATCGGCCCGTCTATTGAAAACGGCTTTTATTATGACTTTGCCCGCGAAAAGCCCTTCACCCCGGAAGATTTACCCAAGATTGAAGCCCGGATGGCGGAAATCGTCGATGAAGACCTGCCGTTCAAACGCTCCGTTATGGATCGTAACGATGCCATAACGTTTTTTGAAGGCAAAGGCGAGGCCTATAAGGCAGAGCTAATCCAGGATTTACCCGAAGGCGAAGAGATTTCGCTGTATTCACAAGGCGACTGGATCGATTTATGTCGCGGTCCGCACCTGCCGTCCACAGGCAAGCTAGGTAAAGCCTTTAAGCTTATGTCAATTGCCGGGGCTTACTGGCGCGGTGATTCCAGAAATGCCATGCTTCAACGCATCTACGGTACCTGCTGGCCTGACCCCAAGAAACTAAAAGCTTACTTGCATATGCTGGAAGAAGCTGAAAAGCGTGACCATCGTCGTTTGGGTCGCGAAATGAGTTTATTCCACATTCAGGAAGAAGCCGCAGGCAGTGTCTTCTGGCACCCCAAGGGCTGGACGCTCTACCGCGCTGTGCAAGATTACATGCGCAAACGCCTTGATGATGCAGGCTATGTGGAGGTTAACACCCCGCAACTTGTCGACCGTTCCCTATGGGAAAAGTCCGGGCACTGGGAAAAATTCCGCGAACACATGTTCATTACGGAAGTGGAAGAAAAACTTCTCGCCATCAAACCCATGAACTGCCCCTGTCATGTGCAAATTTTCCGCCAAGGCATCAAGAGCTATCGCGATTTGCCAATCCGCATGGCTGAATTTGGCTCCTGCCATCGAAATGAACCTTCGGGCGCACTGCACGGCATCATGCGGGTTCGCGCATTCACGCAAGATGACGCCCACATCTTCTGCACCGAAGATCAGATCACCTCTGAGACGAAAATATTCATCGATCTTTTGATGAGCGTATACAAAGACCTGGGCTTTGATGAGGTTGTCGTCAAATTCTCTGACCGTCCGGAAGTTCGTGCTGGTGAAGACGCCACGTGGGACAAGGCCGAAATCGCCCTTACAGAGGCCACGGCTGCTGCAGGGCTCGAAACCATCCTGAACCCCGGCGAAGGCGCTTTTTATGGCCCAAAACTGGAATTCGTGCTGCGCGACGCCATTGGTCGTGACTGGCAGTGCGGTACTCTGCAAGTAGATTTCGTGCTGCCAGAACGCCTGGACGCGGCCTATATTGGCGAGGACGGTGAAAAACATCGTCCGGTCATGCTGCACCGGGCTATTTTGGGCTCGTTTGAGCGTTTCCTTGGAATCCTGATCGAAAACCACGCCGGACGCTTCCCGCTGTGGCTGGCCCCGGTTCAGGCTGTAGTTACAGCAATTACCAATGACCATGATGAATACGCCCAAAAAGTCTACGATACAATGAAAGCTGCGGGCCTGCGTTGTGAGATCGATCTGCGTAATGAAAAGATCAATTACAAGGTTCGTGAGCACTCCCATGCCAAAGTTCCGGCAATTTTGGTCGTTGGTGGGCGAGAATCAGAAAATAATACTGTTGCAATGCGTCGTTTGGGCTCACAACAGCAAGAAGTGGTTGCGCTGAACGAAGCAGTCGCTAAACTTCGCACTGAAGCAGCCGGACCACTGGGCTGAACACACACGACACGTTTTTTTTAATAACCCGAGAGGATTGAGCCATAGCCAGGCAACCAGATAACAAGACGCCGTCCCGTGACGGACCGCGCATTAACGAGTTCATCGATGTACCAAAAGTAAGACTGGTAGACGCCGACGGAGAGATGGTCGGAGTCGTATCCAGAGATGAAGGCCTTGAAATGGCCTTTGAAGTTGGCCTTGATTTGGTTGAAGTCTCGCCGAATGCTGATCCTCCGGTTTGTAAAATCCTCGATTACGGCAAATTTAAATACGAAGCCCAGAAAAAGGCCAATGAAGCGCGTAAAAAGCAAAAAATCATTGAAATCAAAGAGATCAAGATGCGTCCTGGTATCGATGAGCATGATTATCAGGTCAAAATGCGCGCTATTAACAAATTTATCGGGCATGGCGACAAGGTAAAAATGACCATTCGTTTCCGTGGCCGTGAAATGGCCCATCAGGACCTTGGCATGAAGGTTCTCGATCGGGTTCGCTCCGATCTGGAAGAAATCACAAAGGTCGAACAATTTCCAAAGAGCGAAGGCCGCATGATGACAATGGTGCTAGCTCCGAAATAATAGCTGCGCTATAGACGATTTTTGAAACCCCCTGTTGATTAAGTTCGACGGGGGTTTTCTTTAATCATAAACCTGAGAAAACCTTGCATATTAGCGATTCTCTGTCTTGCCAAACTCGTTTACACCCAGTATAACCCGGCCTCCATCAGATATATCTTATATTTATCTGATACGAGCTGCATGGCAGGGCATGCCTCGCCGCTCGAAAGCGATATTCGGACCTGATCTTCATAGGTCTGAAAACACCTCTATTAAAAAGGATAGCAAAATGCCCAAGATGAAGACCAAATCAAGTGCCAAGAAGCGCTTCAAATTTACGGCCAAGGGCAAAGTCATTGCTGCGGCTGCCGGACTGAACCACTTTCTCAGCCGTCGCTCTCAGAAAATGAAACGGAATGCACGCAGAACCGGTATTCTGTGCGCAACCAACGCCCGTATGGTTAAATCCTACATGCCGTATTCCAAATAAGGAGCTCTAACAAATGGCACGTGTAAAACGGGGCGTCACTTCGCACGCCCGTCACAAAAAAGTTTTAAAGCTGGCTAAAGGTTATCGTGGCCGGTCAAACAGCAGCTACCGTGTAGCCCTGCAAAGTGTTGAAAAAGCCCTACAGTACGCTTATCGCGATCGTCGCGTTAAGAAGCGGAACTTCCGCGCACTGTGGATTCAACGTATCAATGCCGGTGCACGTCAGCATGGCCTGAACTATTCCAGTTCATGCATGGCCTGTTGAAGGCTGGTATCGAACTTGACCGTAAGGTTCTGTCCGACATCGCCATCAATGAACCGGCATCGTTTAAAGCTCTTGTTGACCAGGCCCAGGCGGCTCTCGCAGCATCAGCATAAACAAAGCTGGCTAAAGAATTGATAGTTACGCGAGCCGCCCCGGAGAGAAATCTTCCGGGCGGCTTTCGTTTTTTAAATCCATAAAGACTTAAAAACATAAAACGGAATTACGGGTATGGATGATATTGAAGCCTCGCACGCACAGTTATTAAGCGAGCTAAGCACCGCCATTGATACAGCAGACAACCTTGATACGCTGGAAGCAATTCGCGTTGCCGAGCTTGGCAAAAAAGGCCGCATCACCGGCATGATGAAAGAGCTGGGCAAGCTTGAGGGCGATGCGCGTAAAACCGCAGGCCAGAGCCTGAACAAACTGAAGACCGCCATTGCCGCCTCGCTGGAAGATCGCAAGGACGCCATGGCTGGTGCGGAGCTCAATGCACGGCTGATGGAGGAACGCGTTGATGTTTCTCTACCGGCTCGCCCACAAACCCAGGGCTTTATTCACCCCGTCAGCCAAACCATTGACGAAGTCGTCGCCATCCTTGGTGAAATGGGCTTCTCTGTGGCGGAAGGCCCGGATGTGGAAGATGACTGGCATAACTTTACCGCCCTGAATATTCCACCTGATCATCCTGCCCGTCAGGAACACGATACTTTTTATCTGCCCGGTGGCAATCCCGACGATCCGGAAGAACGCCATGTTTTGCGCACCCATACATCCCCAGTGCAAATCCGCACCATGCAAAATCAGGAACCGCCGATCCGCATTATTGTCCCCGGCCGCACCTACCGTTGTGATTACGATGCCACCCACTCCCCCATGTTCCATCAGATCGAAGGACTGGTCGTGGACAAGGCAACCCACATGGGGCACCTGAAGGGCTGCCTGATTGAATTTTGTCGGGCGTTCTTCGGCGTTGATGATCTTCCAGTACGATTTCGCCCCAGCTATTTCCCGTTCACCGAGCCGTCTGCGGAAGTGGACATTGGCTGCACCCGCGAAGGCGGTGGATTGCGCATTGGTCATGGCGATGACTGGCTGGAAATTCTCGGCTCCGGCATGGTCAATCCAAAGGTTTTGGAAAACTGTGGAATCGATTCTACGATCTATCAGGGCTTTGCCTTCGGCCTTGGCATCGAACGCCTTGCCATGTTGAAATATGGCATTCCTGATTTGCGAACTTTTTATGAGTCCGATTTACGCTGGCTGCGTCATTATGGATTCTCGGCCTTGCATACCCCCTCTATGGTGGGAGGACTGGAACGATGAAATTTACAGTATCGTGGCTTAAAGAATTTCTTGAAACCGAAGCAACGCTGGATGAAATCGTTGAACGCCTGACCATGGTTGGTCTGGAGGTCGAAGGCGTCACCAACCGTGCAGAAGGTCTGGAAGACTTTGTGATTGCCCGTGTTGTCGAAGCCGTTCAACACCCGGACGCGGATCGCCTGCGGGTCTGTTCCGTGGACTTTGGTGGCGACGCGCCCATACAGGTTGTTTGTGGTGCCCCCAATGCGCGCACCGGCATGACCGGTGTGTTTGCCCCGTCCGGACAATACATTCCCGGCACAGACATCACACTCAAAAAGGCAAAAATTCGTGGCGT
>JABJOR010000323.1 GCA_018664265.1 Rhodospirillales bacterium | reverse complement strand
CATGGACAGGAATAGGATTTGAAGGCTTGTTGTATAATGTGCCGGCCATCATTTTTGGTTTGGTATACGTCTATTTACCTTTCATGTTGTTCCCGCTGGCACAGGGAATTTCAATGGTTCCTGATGATGCCAGACAAGCCGCCGCAGATCTGGGCGCGAGTCGGTTCCAAATACTGAGAGAAATTGATATCCCCCTTGCCGCACCGGGCATTGTTGTTGGCTCGTTGTTAAGTTTTGTCCTTGCGGCGGGAGCCCTTGCTGAATCAAAGCTTTTGGGCGGGCAGGTCGTTATCGTTATGGCTGATGAAGTTGAGACAGCCTTTACGTATGGCCAGGATTGGCCATTGGGATCAGCACTTTCCATTGTTTTAATTCTGATTATTGGAACGCTTGCTATTTATGGGGTTTCCCGTGTCAATCTCGATGAAATCATGGGGAGGAAGCGCTAATGAAACCCTCAAAATTTACAGGCTGGGTTCTATTCTCTTATGGCATTGCCATCATAGCGTTCCTTTATATACCTATTGTTGCCGTCGGCTTTGCTTCGGTTTCCAAGGCACGGTACCTGACATTTCCTATTCGAAAATATGCGACCAAGTGGTACGGCAAGGCTCTGGAAAGTTCAACAGTTTCTGAATTGCTGACAACGTCCTTAACAATCGCATTGATCGTTGCTGCAATATCAATGGTTATAGGTTTCTTCGGAGCCTTGGCATTCGCCCGCTATCAATGGCGGTACCGGGGAGCCTTCCAAAAGTTCATTTTGCTGCCAATTTTCTTCCCACAAACCGTTTTGGGATTGGCTATATTGTTATGGTTTAATTCCATCGGTATTATTCCCAGTTGGAAGACAGCCATTGTTGCACATCTGGTATGGATCGCACCGATTGCCACGTTGATTGTTGCAATTCGGGCCTATAGCATTGACCCGGCTCTTGAAGAGGCTGCTCGCGATATGGGCGCGTCAACATGGCAAACCTTGCGTGAAATAACACTCCCCTTGCTTTGGCCAGGTATTGTATCAGCGGGGCTGTTCGCTTTCCTTTTAAGCTGGGGTAACTTCCCGCTATCGCTCTTTACCACAGGCGCAGATTCAACCCTGCCTGAATGGCTCTATGCAAAAATGGTGTCAGGTTACTCTCCTCTCGTTCCGACGGTTGGTATCATCTCAGTTATCGGCTCATTTGGACTGGTCATAATTGCGCTGACTGTTCCCTGGCTGGTTCGCACCATTCAGGGCCGTCGCGCTAATGTATCTGTTAATTAATAAGTTTTTCAAAGAAGGAACTCAGAAATGCTGACTTCAATTAAAGGCCGTAGCACCATCGTGACAGGTGCCTCCAAAGGTATTGGCAAGGGTATTGCTAAAATTTTTGCAGCTCAAGGCGCAAAGGTTATGGTTGTTGCACGCGGCGAAGAGGCTGCAAGCGCAACCGTTGAGGAAATTCGTTCAGAAGGCGGCACGGCAGAGCAATGCCTGTGTGATGTATCGGACTGGGATTCTGTTCAGGCCATGGTCAAAACGACAGTCGACACTTTTGGCGGCGTTGATATTCTGTGTGCCAACGCAGGCGTTTTCCCGCAGACTAAAATGATAGATATGGACCCATCTGAATGGGACTATGTTATGTCTACAAACCTCAAGAGCACGTTTCTTTGCGTTAAAGCCTGTATCCCGGAATTTGAAAAATCAAAAAGCGGTCGTGTGGTGCTGACATCCTCAATTACCGGACCCGTTACCGGTTATCCAGGATGGACCCATTATGGCGCTTCCAAATCCGGTCAGCTGGGTTTTCTGAAAACTGCTGCCATGGAACTATCACGATATAACACGACAATTAATGCTGTAATGCCAGGAAACATCTACACCGAAGGTCTTCAGGACCTCGGTCAGGACTATCTTGATACCATGGCGGCCAGCATTCCATTGAAGCGCCTGGGGCAGGTAGAAGACATCGGCAATGCCGCGCTGTTTTTTGCTTCTCAGGAAGCAGGCTACATAACGGGTCAGCAAATTATTGTAGATGGTGGGCAAATTCTGCCTGAATCAATAGAAGCCATGGAAGATATCTAAGCCTTGAATCTAGAACAAACTATTTGGAGACGACAATGAGCGATAGCGCCATTTCACATGAGGTATTGGTCGAACGATTGGCCGTTCTTGCCAATCAATCGTTAACTCTATGGAATGTACCACAAGATGCTTCGGCCCGGTTAATTAACCTGTCAGAGAATGCAACATATCTTGTGGAAAATAATTCTGGCTATCGCTCAATATTGCGCGTCCATCGCGAGGACTATCATACACTAACCGCTATTGAGTGCGAACTAGCATGGATGCGGGATTTGCATGACAGTGATAGTGTCATAACACCGGGAACCATAAAAGGTATCGATGGCAAGGATACGCAAAGCGCAGAACTGGATGGTTTGTTATCGCCCCGCTATATGGTGATGTTTAAATTTGTCAAGGGCATTGAGCCAGACGAAGATCATGATCTTATTGAGCCCTTTGAAGAGCTTGGTGAAATTGCGGCACAAACCCACATTCACTCCATCAACTGGAAGCGCCCTTCAAATTTTGAGCGACTCATCTGGGACTTTGAGCACATGCTCGGGGATCAACCCAATTGGGGTGACTGGCGTGAAGCGCCGGCAATGGATACGGCAGCTCTTAATGTGTTGGAGCGTCAGGCAACGGTGATACAAAACCGATTGGATGCTTTTGGTAAAGGCCCAGAGAGATTTGGCCTGATCCATGCTGACATGCGATTAGCCAATCTTCTCATTCACAACAAATCCCCGCGTCTGATTGATTTCGATGACTGTGGACTGGGGTGGCATATGTATGACTTTGCTGCCGGTGTCAGTTTTATGGAAGACCACCCGCAGGTACCTGATTTGAAAAATGCCTGGGTCAAGGGATACCGCAAGGTGCGTGATCTGCCCGCCGAGGATGAGCACGAGATTGATACCTTTGTCATGCTGCGACGCATGGTATTGCTTGCGTGGATTGGCTCGCACTCCGAAACAGATCTGGCGAAAGAACAGGGGGTCGATTTCACCCGTGTCTCCGTCAATCTTGCAGAAAAGTATCTCTCAGAATTTGGATAATAACTAATAAACTTTATAAACAGGCATGAGGCTGTGAAGAATGAGTGATTGGAAAACTGCATACAGATCGTTCTATTATGAAACAGCCGAAGAGCCAGATGATATTGTGTTGCCGCCTTCGGAAACGGCCCTGCTCGTCATTGATATCCAGAACACCTACGTAGCGCCAAAGGATGACACAGCAGAAAACGCTCGATGGTCGGGCTTCTTTGAGCGCATGAACGCCAAAGTTATTCCCAATACAAAACACTTGATGGATTTATGCCGTTCGCGTGGCGTAGAGGTTATCTTCGCGCGCATTGCCTGCATGACGGAAGATGGGCGCGATCGTTCCCTCAGCCAAAAAAAGCCCGGCTTTAACTACTTACTGCTTCCCATGAATGAAGACGAGAGCCAGTTTGTTCCGGAGCTTGCACCACAAGACGACGAAATCACCGTTTTGAAGACAACGGATAGTGCACTGACGGGCACAAACCTGCGCCTTGTGCTACGGAACATGGAAATCAAGAATGTTATCGTAGCGGGAATTTTTACCGATCAGTGCATTTCATCTAGTGTCAGAAGCCTTGCAGATGAGAGCTTTAATGTTGTTGTCGTTGAAGATTGTTGCGCGGCGGCTACGGATGACATCCATGACCGTGAACTGGAAACCATAAACATGATTTATTGCCATGTTGTGCAACGCGAAGACATAGAAGGTTTTCTTACCTAAAATGACTGATGCACCTTCATTCAATTCGAACCTCTGGAAACGGTTTTCAGATTGGGATGAGCGCCCATTAAGGCTGGATCAGTTCGCCATTGAAGATCCCGACAGGGGCTTTTCTGCATTTTCAGGGACAAAAGATCCGCAACCCAGTATCACGCTTGAGAACGGCGCCATCACTTCAATGGATGGTGTTTCAGTCGAAAACTTCGATATGATTGATGAGTTTATTGCCTGTCACCACCTTGATCTTGAGGTGGCGGAAGAGGCAATGGCAATGTCATCAAGCGAACTTGCACGCATGCTTGTTGATATGAATGTACCGCGTGTCAATGCCAGAGTAAAAAGTTACCACTGTGGTGGAGCAAAAGGGTACCACTTTGCGCGATGAGTAGGTTTGTGCATATGACATGATTAAGGCCCCTGAAGCTTCAGGGGCCTTAATCATGTTTG
>JABJOR010000322.1 GCA_018664265.1 Rhodospirillales bacterium | reverse complement strand
TGAAATAAGCAAGCTTCGCGCCCTATAATTAATTGACTATAAAGTAATTGCCGCCTTTATACAATTAAAGTGGCTTTGTTCTTGCAATTATAGCGCTTTATTCAATACGTTGAGCTTAAAAGAAGAATTGTTTTAGTTCTCTACTGCAGCAAAGGATTTGGGAGCATCATCAATTATAATATTCTCCCGGCGGCGAACTTCATAAACTGCAAGTCCACGATCCGCTGTTCCGGAATCTGTAAAGCGGAATATTCCATCTCTGCCGGAATACCCACGATCAAACAGAAAAGCTGAAGATACATAGGGGCTTGAGCTTTCCCCACGCGCCAGAACGGCGGCCAGCGCCATGGCATCATAGGCCATGGAAGCAAGTCTTGGAGGGTATTCACCGTACAATTCATTATAGCGTTGCACAAAAGAGCTGCGGGTTTGGGCAGGGGGGGCTGCAAACCAGGCCCCGACAAGAGCTGGTTCAGCCCCGATGCCATTGGCGTCCCATTGCCCCGTGCCAAGGATACGAACTTTCTTGGGATCAATATCATAAAACGGCAACATGGCAGCAACGTCTTGCAGGCGCTCTCCACCATCGGCAATTAATAAGGCCTCAAAGGGCAAGTCCCCCAAAGTTTCCAGAAGCTTCAGGCGCTCCAATGCCTTTACCGATATTTCGTCTTCACTGGATTCAAGTTGCTTGCGCATTTCAAGCAAAGACTCACGGCGGTAATCATAATCGGCAAGGCTGCGGATCACCGCTTCAATGTTACTGCCGGAACTGTTGTAATAGACAACATCCACCAAAATTCGCCCCTGTTGCAAAAGTGTCTCGCGGGCCGAAGATACCACCGCTGCACCATAAGGCGTATTGGGCGCCAGAATGGCATAACGGCGCAGGCCCTGATTGATGGCGTAGGACAGCACGCGCCGGGTATTGTTTTCTGGCAGAAACCCCATGGTATAAACACCATCTCCCGCAACACTGCTGTCGCTGGAAAACGCCAGCACCGGAACATTGGCGGCGCGTGCAATGGGAGCTACGGCGCGCACCGAAGATGACAATAACGGACCAACAATCAACGACGCCCCGTCACCAATTGTCAGGGTTGCGCTGTGAGATGCCTGCTCGGATGAGCCTGCTGTATCATGGGGCAACAGTTCAAAATCTGTATTGGCAAAATCGAACATGGCCATTTGTGCAGCATTTAACATAGACCGTCCTAGTTGCTCGTTCGGTCCTGACAAAGGCAATAAAATTCCAACCCGGACAGTGCCATCGGTAAACGGCAGAAGCGGCGGTGCGGGTGGTGATACAAGTGGTTCCTGTGCAGCTGTCCCAAATGTGCTGGTCGGGGTTTGTGTTAAATACGGTTCCAGCATTTTCTGCCATTGTGACTCGGTCTGTGACCCAGAGGCCGACATCTCGTCTGATTTAGCAGCGTGAGTAGCCGGATACTGTGGTCCATCGATAACCGGCAAAGATGCGATTTCGGAACTGGTCGTATTTGAGGATGCTTGTTGTTTTGCTGACCCGTCATTTGTGGAACTGTCTTGCGTCGCAGGCATGCTTGGGTAATGCTGGCATGCCGAAAGCAAAACCGTCGCACAGAGCAGCATCAGCAGGCCACGCCATGAAGAAGAAAAAATCGACACGTAATACGTCTGAATTATCGAAGCCCTATGCAAAATCATCGGATAGTGATCAATCTTCTCATCTGGTAAACAAGTCTGAAACGAATACGCACCCTAACGATGAACCCGGCGTTAGTAAACCGCAAGGAACGCTCTATATCATTGCCACACCGATTGGTAATGCATCAGACATTTCCCTGCGCGCACTGGATATCCTTGGGCAGGTAAATGTTCTGGCCTGTGAAGATACCCGGGTCACATCAAAATTGCTGGCCCGTCATGGCATCAAAATTCCATTGATAACCTACCACGAACACAACGGCGAAAAAATCCGCCCGCTTATTATTAAACGCCTGAAAAAAGGCGAAAACGTGGCATTGGTTTCCGATGCCGGGACACCGCTGATTTCTGATCCCGGCTACAAGCTGGTGCGCGAATGCGCAGATTTTGGGTTGAATTTGACCACATTGCCCGGTGCCAGTGCCGTCATGGCCTCTCTGGTTTTATCCGGTCTGCCCACAGATCGTTTCATGTTCGTCGGGTTCTTGCCTTCCAAACAAGGCCAACAACGGACCGAGTTGAGCGAATTGACAACAATTCCGGCAACTCTGGTGTTTATGGAAAACCCGCGCAGACTGGCTGCAACCCTGTCCAACATGCACGATATTTTGGGTAATCGTGAGGTCGCCGTCAGCCGGGAGATCACCAAGCTTTATGAGGAAACCCGGCGTGGAAAGCTTGGCGATCTGGCGGATGCCTATAAATCCGAAGGCCCCCCCAAGGGTGAAGCCATGATTGTTGTGGCCCCGCCAACCAAAGCCGCCACAACGGATGAGGCGACACTGGATGATATGTTGCAAGAGGCGCTAACCCAGTCGTCCTTACGCGATGCGGTCAAAGAAATTACCCAAACCACAAAGCTGCCCCGTCACAAGGTTTACCAGCGTGCACTCGAAATACTTGAATCAGGCAAAAATGATAAAGTCGAATAAACGGGCGGACTGGAAGCGCGGACAGTTGGGTGAAATGCTTGGTGCCCTGTATTTACGCCTGAAGGGTTATCGAATTCTCGCGCGCCAATACCGCACCCCGCTAGGTGAAATTGATATTATTGCACGGCGCGGTAATACGGTTGCCTTTGTCGAGGTAAAAGTCCGCCAAGACCATGACAGTGCCGCCTCTGCTATTTCCCGCCAACAACAAATGCGTATTATAAATGCGGCAAATCTGTTCATACAAAAAGTGCCAAACACAGCCGAATGTGATCTGCGGTTCGATGCACTATTGGTCGCACCCTGGCGCTGGCCCGATCATATCCAAAATGCCTGGCACCAATAACGAACCGCTAAAATATTTGCTAGAAACTGTTAATTGAGTGCATAGTGTTCTTGAAACATGTGTCCGCTATAAATAATCAATTTTGCAATCAAAGAATAGCTTCATATTCCATCATGCTCATTGATCTCTACATTGTATCTTATAATCGGCCAGACTATTTATCCTGCCTGTTAAATTCTCTGGACCAGCAAAATTGCAATGGATATGAAATTGGCAATATTCATCTCTTTCAGGATGGGCCAAACCCGGATCGGCGTGATGAAGATGCGCACAAAATAGCATCCTGTATCGAGTTCTTTCAAAGAACATTCCCCTCGGGGCACGTTCACGCAGCCGAAACAAACATTGGCATAAATGGCAATTACAAAAAACTTTGGGACGATATGATCTCGTCTAATTCAGCTGCCGCTATTGTCTTTGAAGATGATCTGGAATTATCACCCCATTATTTAGATGTCATGAACATGCTGCTCCGCCGTGCAGAAGAAAACCCGAATGTCGGGTTGGTTTTTGCTGTCGGGATTTTAGGAATCCCTTACGAGTTCCAAAAACAACGGATTAAGGCTTTGATGCCAATGTCCACTGCTTTCAGTATCCACCGCTGGGGCTGGGGCATTACCCGAGATGTCATAAAAGAATTCTATCCCATAAAAAATATGTATTTTGATGTTGCCAGCAGATTTGGTTATGCCGATAACGGCGACAAAGAAAGGGAAATGAAATGCCGGGACGATTTACTGGAATTTTTCAATACCGTGGGCGTATATCAAAATATGTACGCGATACAAGTTGATGCCGTCTACGATCTGGCAGCCCTTCTTTTGAACCGGGTTAATCTGACAACCTACGCCAGTTATGCAAGGTCAACCGGGGAAGTCGGGCTCCATAGCACTGAAGAATTTTTCAACAGATTAGGCTATAAGCACAGTGTCGTCATGGATGAAGCACCACAAGACTTTGACTGGTATGAACCTGAAATGATGCTGGATATATTATCAACAATACGCCGCTTCCACACAAATATTCGTACGAACTATAATTCGGGAAAATATGCGGCTCCGATACCTTATCCAGCTATAAATAAAACCAATCTCTTTGAGTGTCTTTATAAACAAATTCTGGGATGGCCAATAACACAAGATAATTTACGGGCACATAATATCATTAATTATTCCCCGGATAATAATACTGAATTTTATGATTACGAGCGTTTCGAACTTATGTCTCTGGGTCACAGAAAAAAGAAAAATTATAAATTCCCCTATGCAATTTAAACCGTAATTTAATACGCAATATAAAAAATTTCCGATTTTTATATTTTATACAGCTTACAGATATTATGATGACAACGAACAATCGATTCGTTGCCTTATCAGGGAGAGCCCGCTTTATGTTTTTTCTTTCGCCCTTACGAACCATCCGTACTGTTTCCTTATTTTTAGCACTTGCCTTGATGACGCCCTTGTTAACCGGATGCGCTGGTGCGCTGATCGGGGCGGGTGCAACTGTTGGTGTTGCTGCCTATCAGGAACGCGGACTGGAACAAGCCGCGCGCGACACCAAACTGGCAACCCAGATCCGCGCCCACTACATTTCCAAGAATGGCGATATTGCTACCTATGTGGGGATTGAGGTTTATGAAGGCCGCGCCCTGCTGACCGGACTGGTGGATACCGAAGAACTACGCGCCGAAGCCGTCAGGCTGACCTGGGAAATTACTGGTCTTAAAGATGTTATCAATGAAATCCAGTTGAGCGCTGAAGAAGGCATCGTTGAATTCATGCACGATTCCTGGATTTCATCTCAGCTTCAGGCCAAGATGACCTTCGATGAAAATATCATGGCCATTAATTATTCCATCGAAACCGTAAACAGTATTATCTATCTAATCGGCATAGCAGCAGATCAGGCGGAACTCGACAGAGTTATCGCCATTGCCAGAGATATCGAACGCGTGCGCCGGGTCATTTCCCATGTTCGTATCAAATCTGGTGAGGATGGATAAACGTGAACCCGGCACGAACCAGTCGAAAGCAACTAAAATCCATCAGCCTGATCGCGGATGAAGATGTTGATCTTGCCACGGCAGCACTGAACATTGCAGTACTTGATCGTTCAGGCGTTACGCCGGAACCTTACCTGCGACATCTGGATAAACTGGCTCAGGACGTGGGGCTTTACGCCGGGCCGGAACCGGACGCCGATCAGGCGCTGGAAGCTTTGGTCCAGATTATTTCCCGCCGCTATGGATACGGCGGAAATGAAGGCGTGTTTGGCGAACTGGAATCAGCCAACCTGTGTCATGTGATTGATAATCGTTGCGGCCTGCCGGTTGTCATCGGTATTATTTATATTCAGTGCGCCCGTGCCCAGGGCTGGAGTGCCACGGGCATTGATTTTCCCGGACGATTTTTGATCCGCCTGGAAATCAATGGTGAACGCCGCATCTTTGATGCCTTTGACGGCGGCGCAGTCCTGCAACCCTTTGAGCTGCGCACCATGCTGAAAGCGGCCATCGGCAATGACGCTGAATTGCTGCAAGAGCATTACGCTGATCTGGATAATCGCGGAGTTCTGCTACGACTGGAAAACTATTGCAAGGTTCGCCACCTTAAGGCCGAACGATTTGACGATGCCCTGAAGGTCATTGAAACCATGTTGTTGATTACGCCCGACAACGCGACTTTGTGGCGCGAAGCAGGAATGATTCATGTTCATCTGGACCGTGTTCCACAAGCCATTGAGGCCCTGGAAGAATATCTTCGTCTCGACACCAGCTCATCCAACCGTTATAGGGCTACAGCATTGTTGCAAGAACTGCGCAATAAGATTAACACGTAAGACCAATATTTGCCGAAAGATCAAATCCTATGAGCCTGAGCGTCGCGATCCAGATGGATCATGTTTCCAGCATTGATATTCGTGGTGACAGCACCTTTGTTATGGCGCTCGAAGCCCAGCACCGCGGGTATGAGTTATTTCATTATCTGCCTGAAAGCCTGTCCCACGATCAAGGCAAAGTCGTCGCAAGGGCTGAACCCATGCGGGTTTGGCGCGATGAAGACAAACACTACGAGCTGGGTGTCGCAATGGAGCTGGATCTGGCAAGCGTCGATGTGGTGTTAATGCGCCAGGACCCGCCGTTTGATATGGGCTATATTACGGCAACCCATATTCTCG
>JABJOR010000321.1 GCA_018664265.1 Rhodospirillales bacterium | reverse complement strand
GAATGGCGAAACCCACGAAGGATTTCATGTTGCCCAAAGTTTTACCCGCAATGGCAATCGATGCAGCACGGCACGTGCATACCTCCGCCCGGCTATGGGACGTAGTAATCTGACCGTCCTGACCAATACGTTAACGCATAAAATTATATTTGATGGAAAACGCGCCGTTGGCATTCTTGCGCAAAGAAAAGGCGAGCAAGTCAGATATGAGGCCAGCCGGGAAATCCTTTTATGCGGTGGGGCTATAAATTCACCACAGCTTTTATTGTTATCCGGTATTGGTGATTCCACGCACCTTGGCGAGCACAACATTGCAAAAGTCGCCAACATTCCAGCCGTCGGGCAGTATCTTGAAAACCACCAGATTGTTCCTATCGCCTACGCCACACCAAAAGGCGTTTCCTTGGCTAAAAAATTCAGAGGGTTAGGCAAATACCGCATCGGTATGGAATGGCTCTTCCTGAAATCCGGATTGGGGGCCTCAACAATATGTGAGACAGGCTGTTTCTTCAAAAGCTCACCCGATGTTGAATACGCTGATCTTCAACACGAGTTCTATCCCATTACAGCCGATATAGGGGCTGCAGAAAAAAACTTTGATGACGGGTTCATGTTCTCTATGGGCTTAATGCGCCCCGAAAGCCGCGGCCACGTTAAACTAAAATCAGCAAACCCGGAACAACACCCTTCACTCGTGTATAACTTTTTTGCAACCGAAGGAGACCGTCGCGCCATGATCAATGGTGTCCGGCTCACACGCGAGATGGCTACGCAATCAGCCTTTGATGGTTTGCGTCTTGAAGAAGTTGCCCCCGGAAAAGGCGCGCAAAGCGATGATGAAATCATGGCTTGGCTTCGTGCCAGTGCATCAACAGAATTCCATCCCAGTTCATCTTGCCGCATGGGAACAGGGGAAGATTCTGTGGTCAATACGGATGCACAGGTTCATGAAACCGAGGCCCTTCGCATTGTCGATGCTTCCATCATGCCACACAGCGTAACGGCAAACCTTAATGCCCCCGTCATCATGATGGCAGAGAAACTTTCTGACGTGATCAAGGAAAACTAGATTGTGCAAAACAAGACACTCTTCAAAGGGCCTTTTAAAGTACGCCGTCTTGAAGCATCGGATGCAGAAAGCTATCGAGAAATACGACTGAAAGGGCTTAAAGTAAATCCGGAGGCATTCGGGGCCTCATGGGATGAAGAGGCAAGTTACCCTCTCGCCTGATTTGAAGAATCGTTGAATAATAATTTTATATTCGGTGGCTATACAAGCAGCGGTGATCTCGCAGGCGTGATCGGGTTTTATGTGCCTACATCTAACAAACAAAAACATAAAGCTACACTCTGGGGCATGTTCGTTAGGCCCGAGGTTCGCGGGGTAGGGTTATCGAAATATTTAGCTGAAGAAGTAATTAAACAGGCAGAAAATCTCGCTGAAGAAATTTTGCTTACAGTTGTTGATTCAAACATTGCAGCACTACGGCTTTATAAAGGATTAGGTTTCAAAAAATATGGGCTAGAGAAACGAGCTTTAAAGATTGGAAATGAGTATCAAGATGAATTGCTTATGTCTCTTTTATTAAAATAGCCCAACCATCCTTCGATCATTCGGCATAAAAAACGCCCCCCATAATTGGGAGGCGTTTTAATTTGATTATATCAGCAATATTAGCTCAGAGCTTTAAAGCTGTCGCTCATGGCTTCTACCAGTATATCAATTTCATCGGTTTCGGTAATGAATGGCAGGCCCAACTGAACCGTGTCACCGCCATAACGCACGTAGAAGCCTTTCTTCCACATATCCATGGCGACTTCATAGGGACGAAGGGCTGGCTCACCCGGTGATGCTTCGATGGTTATACCGGCGGCAAAACCAAAGTTGCGGATATCTGTAATATACTTGCTGCCTTTCAGAGAGTGTACGGCATCCTCAAAATACCCTGACATTTGTTTCACCCGTTGGATCAAACCGCTTTTCTGCAGCACATCAAGGGCTGCCAGACCAGCGGCACAAGATACCGGATGACCCGAATATGTATAACCATGCGGCAGTTCCATCATGTATTCAGGACCGCCAGCTTCCATAAACGTGTCATAGATAGTCTGGTTGGCAACGACCGCTCCCATGGGGGCTGCGCCGTTAGTCACCTGTTTTGCAATATTGATCATATCCGGCGTTACACCAAACGCTT
>JABJOR010000320.1 GCA_018664265.1 Rhodospirillales bacterium | reverse complement strand
GGCAGGTTTTCCGGAAGATTAACAAGCAGCTCGCGCGCAGATGTATCCTTGCCTTTACGACGACGCCAGCGAAGGCGTTCGTAAATCAACCCCGGATCATTTTTCAGATGCTTGGGTACTTTCGAGACGGCTGTGTCCACATTGCCTTTCATTTGGCGCAACAAAAACCGGGCCTCGGCCAGCAAGCGCAGGTCTTCATTGACCTTCCACAACATCCGTCTTGAAGGCCAATACTGACCTTCCCACAACAACCTGTCTAAACGATCCTCATGATCAGCTTTGGTAAGGTAGCGTCTGAAGCGTTTATAAAATTGTTTTTCCTGAGACTTGGTAAACTTGCCATCCACCCAGGCTTTGCGCAAAACTGTTACTGCTTCATCTTTTTGGCCTTGTTCCAACAAGGCAGCACCAAAACGTACCCAGCCCTGCGTGCTTGTGGGCTTACGCGCATCAAACCACGCCAGCACCTCAGCGGAGGGCATATCAGGTTGCATGGCTTCTTCGGTGTGTTTCAGCATCTTGGCCATGCGAGGCCAGTCGGGGTTAGCCTGAATGAAGTCATTAATTTCTTCAAAAGTCGAGCCCTTGGGGGCTTCGGTGTACAAAAACCAGTGCATAACCTTAGCCAATAAAGGATCATCAATATTTGAGATCGTGCGGCGCAGAGCTTTTGCATCTCGTTTTTCAACCGCCTGAATGCCCACCTTGCCACGCTTGATATCGAGATCGCTTAGAAAGTCGGCATTGACTGGGGCAAACGGCAACAGGCAAAACAACAAAAGCGTTGCAACACATCTTCTGGCTTTTGCCATTATTAATATCCTCGAATTGATCATATTGCCCAATTTGGCTGATTGATTATTCATAAATATGGCTCATTGCGCATTAAACTTCGATTAAAACAGATCAGAGTCTTGCCCAAAACCGGAGAGAGGGAGTAATGTCCCCAAACTTGAAATGCGCACTTAAGGAGAAAAACATGTTTATGGGGTCTATTCCTGCACTTATGACACCGATGAAAGATGGAAAAGTCGATGATAATGCTTTTCAATCATTTGTGGAGTGGCAAATTGCAGAAGGTTCCAATGGGCTTGTCCCGTGTGGCACAACAGGCGAATCTCCCACACTAACCCATCAAGAGCACATGCACGTCACCGAGATGTGTATGGAGGTTGCCACTGGCAAAGTTCCTGTCATCGCCGGGATTGGGCATAACTCCACGCATGAGACCATCCTTTTTGGTCAGCACGCCAAAAAAATTGGCGCAGACGCAGGCCTTGTGGTCACACCATATTACAACAAGCCGACCCAGGAAGGCATCTTTCAGCACTTCAAGGCTGTCCACGATGCAATTGATTTGCCAATCATTGTCTACAACGTTCCCGGCCGCAGTGTCGTTGACATCAGCGTCGAAACCATGGCCCGCCTTGCCACGCTTCCAAATATTGTTGGCGTCAAGGATGCCACGGCTGATTTGGCACGCCCTCAGTTGACCAGTGCAGCAATCAAGACTCCGTTCTGCCTGCTCACAGGAGAAGATGCTTCGGCTGTTCCTTATCTGGCTGGTGGTGGTGTCGGGTGCATTTCTGTTACAGCCAATGTGGCCCCACGTCTGTGTTCTGATATGCAGCGTGCATGGCGTGAAGGAGATTTGGCAAAGACTATGGAAATTCAGGAAATTTTGACCCCGTTGCACGATGCAATGTTCTGTGAAACCAGCCCCGGCCCGGTAAAATATGCAGCAAAGTTACTCGGTTTATGTACTGGCGAATTGCGTCTGCCCATGGTTGATATTTCAGAGGACAGCAAGGCAACTGTCGAGGCCGCGTTACGTAGTGCTGGCCTGCTAAACTGATCTGACTGGTATTCATGGCTAGAAAGAACAAAAAAAAGAAGCACTCGGCACTGGGCGATATTGTCGCGCAAAACCGCCGTGCGCGACATGACTACCATATTTCCACGACTTATGAGGCCGGGATTATCCTGAAAGGCACCGAGGTAAAATCCCTGCGTCAGGGGCATTGCACACTAACGGAATCCTTTGCCGGAGAAAAAGACGGCGAATTATACCTGTATAACGCCCATATCCCCGAATATACCGCAGCCAGCCACTTTACCCATGAGCCAAAGGCCATTCGCAAGTTGCTGTTAAACAAACGCGAAATTGCAGCCTTGAGCGGTGCGGTGAAACGCAAGGGTAAATCCATGGTGCCGCTTTCCATCTATTTTAATGATCGCGGTATTGCAAAAGTTGAACTGGCCCTTGCGGAAGGCAAACAAAAAGCCGATAAACGCGCCGCACAGAAAGATCAGGACTGGAAACGCGACAAGGCCCGCCTTATGCGAGATCGCGGTTAATTCCAGTCTACAGACAAAATTGAGAGAGATTATGAGCAAGACCCTTCTTCATCTGGTTTTTGGTGGCCATCTCGATGACCCCACAACCCTTGATTTTCAGGATACCGAAAACCTCGATATCATTGGCATCTACCCAAACAATGCAGAGGCTATGAAAGCCTGGCGCTCCGCCAGTCAAGCCCACGTTGATGATGCCCACATGAAATACGTCATCGTCCACATGCACCGCATGCTTGATCCGGAAACCGGGGCTGAAACTGAGGCCTAAGACGCTTAGTTACACCAGGCGCCTTGTTCAACCCATCTTCCGAGCATGAGAATGTTCGGATGATTGTTATCTGCCCCTGGATCCACGCCAGGCGGCATCCGATTTTTTGTCAGCCGCAGAAATATTGGACTGTTTTCTGATTCAAACGGTGTGACGATTGGAATCCCGGGCTTGCCCTCTTTCTTTCGTGTGCTTGAAAATGCGCCAGTCATAATCCCTTCGTAGCTGGTCAGGTTAACTTCATTAAAGCTTGGTGGATCGCGGAAGGAATTGTGACACTCCGTACAAGCCGCATCGCCGCCGAAGGCACTTTCATCACTAAACAACGGCAAGATAGCCGCATTAAAAACCTCATCATCTTTTGCTCCTGCATCTATCCAATCTCTGATTGAGTTAATTGCTGGAGTATCAATATTTTGGAAGAATGGGACGCCCAACGGCATGCGGTTATTTTGAAGCATATGAACAATAAGATTGTTTGTGCTCTGCCCGGGGTGAATTACCGGGCGGGAAGGGGATTCTGTTGCACCTCGAAGGATTCCCTCGCAACTGGATAAATCCAGACCACGATAACTCTTGTCCGGGTTGTTGGAGCTATGGCAAACAATGCAGGCAGGGCCTTCGCCGAAAGCATTTGGCGTGCGCATCAAAGTCGCAATGTAATCATACGTGATCGGTATATTACGTTGTAGAATAAGCGCATCAACGACAGCGTTGTCTCCCTCAATATGCAACTTTCCCAGTTTCATATCCAGATACATTTTATGCGTAATGCTGCTCGACTCTGAATCTGTAGTGGATTGTGCGTGAACTGTGACGGGCATCGATAGAAATGCCAGCAAGCAAACGACAGCGAGCAAGGTTTTATAAGTTTTATTGGCCATTTTAAAAGCCCCCGATTGTCCCCAAAAAATCAATTAATATTAGCACAGAACAACGCTGAGGCCAAAGCCTATTCAATCAACGACTTTATTCCATCAAAAACATCGTTGAACATCGCGGTGGTCAATCGCCCGGTATTGGTGTTGTAGCGGGAGCAATGGTAGCTGTTGACCAATATAACACCATTGGGCAGAGTGTGATGGGCGTTGTGGGCAAACTTGTAGGGTGCTTTCTTTTCCCCAAGCGCTTTCAGGGTTGCCCCATGGGCCAGCAATCCCAGTGTCAAAATACACCGCAAATTTGGGAAGGTTTTAATCTCGGATTCCAAAAAATCATTGCAGGTGTTGACCTCTGGTCCCGTCAGCTTGTTTTGCGGAGGTACGCACTTAACCGCGTTTGTGATCAGGCAACCATGCAATGTCAGGCCATCATCGGGGTGTTTATCATAATTGCCGGAAGCCAGCCCATGGCTGAGCAAGGTCTCATAAAGCAAATCACCCGCATAGTCTCCGGTGAACGGCCTGCCGGTACAATTAGCCCCCTTCAGGCCCGGTGCCATACCGACAATCAACAGTCGCACGTTCTCAGGCTCGTCACCAAAGCTCGGTACAGGTGCATTGAAGAACGCAGGGTAGGCGGCCTGGTTATCGCATCGGAACTGGGCCAGACGCGGGCAGAGTGCGCAATCGGGAGAGGGAAACTCAGCTTTTAAGGGCTGAATCATTGGATTTATGCCGTTTCCTGATACTCTGTATCATCAAATTCATCATTATCGGTATCATCACGATCATCATCCTGGGTAAATTCAGGAATAGGAGCACTGGATGAACCTGCTCGTTCGATCTTTGGTCGTAAATCAGCCAGATCGATAAAATTATCCGTCTGGCGGCGAAGCTCATCTGCGATCATAGGCGGGTTGGAGCGCATGGTGCTGATGACGCTGACGCGCACACCTTTACGCTGCACGGCTTCAACCAGCCTGCGGAAATCTCCATCACCGGAAAAGATAATAGCGTGATCAATATGATCCGCCATTTCCATCAAATCCACGGCAAGTTCGATATCCATATTCCCTTTGATCTTGCGCCTTCCGGCAGAATCGGTGAATTCCTTGGTTGGTTTGGTCACCATGGTGTAGCCGTTGTAATCAAGCCAATCCACCAGCGGACGCAGAGGGGAGTATTCCTGGTCTTCAATCACGGCTGTGTAATAAAAAGCTCGAACAAGATGACCGTCACTGGAAAAAGCATTAATCAGTTTCTTGTAATCTATATCGAAACCAAGCGAGCGGGCTGCTGCGTAAAGGTTTGATCCATCAATAAATAAAACGACTCGTTCACCCTTATTAATTTTCACAATATGTCTCCTCAATATTATTGATTATTATTGGTAATACATTTTTAGATAAATTAAGGTGCCTGCAAACAGGCCTCATATAAATTCATACAATACCAAATAGTTAAGCTCAGATTGGTCCTACAGCAAGGTAAAAAAGAAAAAATGATCATTATTGGAATCGGGGCAAATCTGCCGCATCCGGAATTTGGTTCTCCCAGAGCGACATGTGAAACGGCTTTGCTGGAACTGGCACAGACCGGACTGAATATATCAGGTAGATCCTTCTGGTATGAAAGTGCGCCCGTACTGGCCGCACATGGAGCCCAAGGCGAGCAACCATGGTATGTTAATGCTGCAATTTCTGTTGAAACAGAACTCAGCGCTTCTGATCTATTGGCGCGTTTACTCAGTGTGGAAGCCAGATTCGGAAGAATTCGGTCCATAGCCAACGCACCGCGCACGCTTGATCTGGATATCGTTGCCTATCATGATCAGATCATCAATGCAGATCATCTGGAAATACCCCATCCCAGAATGAACCAGCGAGCCTTTGTTTTGCTGCCACTGGCTGATATTGCACCAGACTGGATACACCCTGCAAATGGGCAAACCGTAGCCTCTATGATAGAAAATTTACCCATTGAGCAAGATATTCGGCGTATGGATGAATAAAAAATCAATAAATACTGAATTCATTACACTGCAGGACTTGCCATTTCTTCAAACCTCTCTATATTCTGCGCGCTTTCCCCTTACGCTCGCTTAGCCCGTGGAGTTTACAATATGGCTCGCGTTACCGTCGAAGACTGCATCGTTCAAATACCCAACCGTTTCAAGCTGGTTCTACTTGCCGCGCAGCGTGCGCGCAGTGTTGCAGC
>JABJOR010000319.1 GCA_018664265.1 Rhodospirillales bacterium | reverse complement strand
TATTAAGCGCTCCCGTATAGATTCCGGATCCCATGGTGCTCGGTGAAAATCGACAACCCTCCTCATTTTGCCAAACGACGAGTTCAATTGTACGCTCGGGCTGTAAGCCACTGCCGACAAAGGCTTCGAACACTTCTAATCCGGCAAGAACACCGAAAATTCCATCAAATTTCCCCCCCGTGGGTTGGGTGTCCAAGTGCGAGCCTGTCATTATGGCAGGCAATACTGGATTGGATCCAGGCAATCGCAGAAACAAATTGCCAATATCATCTATACTGGCTTTGGCACCGAGTTTACCGGCCCATTCAACAACACGCTGCCGAGCTAACATATCTTCTGTCGTCAAGGCCTGGCGATTGACACCCCCCTTATCGGTACGACCAATTTCCCCTAACTCATGGTGTCGTTCCCATAATCGATCCTGATTGACATAGTCCGATAAAGATAAATCCAGAGATGGCATTGCCAGGGATGTGACAGGTAAATCATCCATTATGCATGACGCCCCATTGGTAAGGTGATAAGGTCAAATGAATACAATTCACTAAACTTGAATACGCTGAACGTTTGTATTTAATTGGAAACATATAATTATGAGCAATGCTCAAGAATCGACGAAAATTGGCAACCGCTTGCGCACACAACGCCGTAGCCTTCGTATGACACTGCGTGAAGTGGCGACGAGCGTTGGCTGTTCGGAAAGTATGATTTCGAAAATTGAGGCGGATAAGGCGAACCCATCGCTGGCGACCTTGCACAAAATAGTTGCGGCTCTGGGCACAAATATGGCGCATTTGTTTGGTGAAACAGCCGATTGCACCGTATTCCAGGCAGGGGATCGACCGGTTATTAGTTTTGATGGTCAAATGGTCAAACTTGAGCGACTGGTCCCCGATGCTCCGGATCGAATGCTCCAGGCTAATATCCACATCATTGACGTAGGAGGCAGCAGCCAGGGGCGCATTTCTCACGAAGGCGAGGAAATGGGTTATGTTTTGCAGGGCTCGATTGAATTGACGGTGGGTGATAGCAAGCATCACCTCGCGCCCGGCGATTCTTTCATCTTTCGTTCTGAGCAGGAACATCATTATCGCAACACCGGAAAGGAAACAGCTCGTTTGCTCTGGGTCAATACGCCCGTAACATTTTGATTGGCGGGAAACACATGCACTAGCGGCGAGCATGCCCACCCTCCACAAGCCCAGCCATCAAATACATAACGACGTATACGATTAATCGGTAGACAAGTTTTGACCCCGGGGGAATGCAGATAAATGACATGCCAGTTAGGCCCCTAAGGCCAACTTCATTGGCGATACGCAGAACTTCGTAATCCGTCATTCCGATGGGCTCTGCGAGTTCACCCAGAATATCGCCACCAACAGGTCCAGCCCCACCGATGACATCCATGTCAAAATGTACATAAACGCCATCTGTCCCGTCATAGGCGCGTTGCATTTTCTCACACACCCCTTCGATTCCCAAATGGCGGCGGATTCTCCACATTGGGATAAATTCTGCCCCATTGGCTACATAATTACGCACCGTTTTTGGATTCTCCAGCATTCCGCGTTCACCGATTTCAACCAGATTTGGGATTTTGAAATTCTCCAGGAACTCATAGGTTTTAATCTTCCAGTTCGCACTGCCTGCGATCCTTGGGTCATCGGTCAAAAAATCATTGCCTTCTTGTGAATCCCAATGGGTATCAAGGCTAACCATTCCGACGTTTCCGTCGGTTACTTCTGAAATGCATTTTGCGATAGCATAGGATGAGCAAGGTGAGTTCTGTCCGATAACAATAGGAATGGCACCAACGGCAAGAGCATCATTAACCTTCGCTTCAACATTTGCCTGTGCTTCCAGGACACTTTCTGCGGTTTGTTCTTTCTGACAACTTTCCGGGACTACGGCATCACCGTAATCGACAACTTTCAAGTGTTCAAAAACATCAATATCAAAGTCCTGAATATAGCCTGAACGGTAGCGGCAGGATTGCTGGCGAACTCGTTTTGCTGCCGCAGCCCAGTCATTTATTGAAACACCAGCATAGTCACTGGTTCCAGCAACGTAAGCCGAGCCAATAATTACAACATCAGCACCTTTTAATTCTTCTGCTGTATGCACGAGAGGCCTTGCCATAAAAGTCGGAGTCTCATCATCGATCATAGGAAGGTTCGAACCTTGCATGAGTGAATCGTCAAATGAATCTCGTTTAATTTGTTCCCAATCTGGATAGCTCATTTTTGCCTCACTGTATTTTCAATGACGTTTAGTACCACAAATATTATCGCAATTCAAGTTACTTGAATAAAATTCAATATATTGTAACAAACACTCATCTCAACGTTCAACAGTAGCCAGGAGCTCCTCCAAAACCGCAGGCCAACTATGTGCAGGCTTCCAGCCAAGCGCTTTTGTCGTTTCCGATATATCGTAGATTGATGCGCCCGCCCTATCAGCGTAACGTTCGGGATTCCTGATTTCAGGTTTTACGCCAAACTCCCGCTCAACCAATTCAAGCGTCGGAAGGTCACTGTGACTATCTGTACTGGCAACGGTGAAAATTCCCCAGGAAATATCATCGGCCTCTAATGCCGCCCGAAAGGCTGTCGCGACATCTCGAGGATCAACGAATGAACGCGAGCCGGGAATGACTTCTCCGTAAGACAGCCAGGATGGATCAGAGGCAGGCGACGGCGGCTGAGTCCCGTCTGCTTCTGCTGATAATTTGACCACATCATAAAGGTAGTCCGGTTGCATAATATAGGTTGGTCGAAGACATATAATATCCATTCCTCCCAACACGAAAAACCGGCGAGCAATCTTTTCCCCCAATAACTTTGTCAGGCCGTATACTTCCTTAGGGTCGGCAGGGTGATCAATATCAACTGGCAGGTATTGCGGTGGGTTTTCAGGGCTGATGTTAATGGCAGCTACACTGGAGCAGTGAACAATCCTCTTCACGCCCGCTTCTCGCGCACAATCAAAAACATTCCAGACGCCTTCTACATTGACCTGCATAAACCGAGACTCAGAACCTGTTGCGTCAGCATCCAGTGCTGCGATATGAATAACGCTATCCTGATTTTTGACAGCCTGAGCAACTGATACACGATCTAGGATATCACCCTGAATGAATTCACAATCAAAGTCTGGTTTATTGCAATCGAAAGCCGTAACTTGAAAATCAATACCAAGGGCTTCTACAACGTATTTTCCAAGACGCCCGCTGGCACCGGTTACAAGAACTCGTTTCATGACAGGCATAATCCTTCCCCGTTTGTTATGTGCCCCTGTTCAGTTGCATGCAGGATCAGGTAACAGTCATCAGTCTTCGTTTGTAGCACTCAACAGGCGGGATGACATGTGATCATTGTTTGTGTGATACAAACGTAGCTTACATGCGGGTTCATTAGTATACAGGAATTCAATCTATCATAGCACACTTGTCTCCACTATAAATATTGAGTATTTTCCCTAATGGCGATACGGAAATCTGACCCAATCGTCAAAATGAAATTTACATTAGACCAAGACTGCGTCGAGGATCTCATGAACCAACATATCCCACCATTCGCTGCCTTGCGCGCGCTTGAAGCGACGGCGAGAACTGGTCGCGTTATTGATGCCG
>JABJOR010000318.1 GCA_018664265.1 Rhodospirillales bacterium | reverse complement strand
TGATACTTCGATATCAAATAAAATGGATGCCCATCTGCAGTCAAAAACATCATCCTGAATGATGTCTTGATTATCTGCTACAAGCAGACGTTCTCAGTCGTTGGCGAAAGAGTCCTTGGATCACCAAAGAGGCGGCATTAAAATTTCAGCGGCAATCTGCCCCAAACAGACGTTTTATAAGTATTCGACTACTGGACCGGAAGCCCACCAAGTTTGGTCGCCATATCGGTGAACTTTGCAAGGGCTCCTGTCATCTTCTTGAAAACCTTGTCACGGTCTTCGATGCCATAGCGTTTTGCCAACCAGGCCGGATCGGTGTAGGCGAGCATAACAGTACCATCAGCGGCTTGCCACGCGAGGGCTTTAAGGGGAAGGTCGAGCCCAATCTTTGGGTTCGACGCCATCAATGGTGTTCCTATTTTAGGCGTGCCGAAAATAATCACAGCAGTTGGTTGCAGGTCCATGCCAACACTTTTAGCCCCCTTCGCATGATCAATACGCGAGAACACCTTGATACCAGCTCTTTCAAGGGCGATACCAAGCCGATCAAGTGTCTTAATGACACCGAAGTCACTTTTCTTAACGATCAGTCCATCACCTTCGGCATGAACGACACCCACAGGCATAACAAACATTACCATCGCGAAGATCAAGACTAGCGGCACAAAATATCGTTTCTGCATTATTTTATCCTCAAAAAATGATTGAGTAAGATGTGATAGCATCTACTTGTCTTATAGTGGAAGTAACATCATCGTGAGGAGGGGGTATTGCCAAGTACAATTTTTTTTAAATTTATTACAATTGGATAAGAGTTTATGTGATATGTTAAATTAATTCTATATTAATTGGATTGCCTCAGAGGAAACAATGGATCAGGATCGATGCCGGTTGGACCAGCATTTACAGCGGCTTTATGGCTATGCGTATTCGCTATGTCGTGATCCTGACGACGCCCGTGATTTGGTCCAGGACTGCGCTGTTAAGGCCCTTAAGGCACAAAACTCCCCCACTGAAACACCAGCCTATCGAGCCTGGCTGTTTCGCATCCTGAAGAATACATATCTGGATTTACTACGTCATCGTCGAGTTGTAGAAACGTGGGAAATAGATGATGCGATTTTTATTGAACAAAATATGGAATTTTCCGGCTCTGAAGATCGTCTTATCAATACATTGACTGTTAAATTTGGTATGGAATTATTACCCGCTGTACATCGGGATATTCTTGGTCTGATTGATATTGCGGGATTGAGTTATGGTGAAGCTGCGCTGGCACTTGAAATTCCAACCGGGACTGTTATGAGCCGAATTAGCCGTGCTAGACTGGCTTTACTAAAGGCTATTGAAAAAGGCAATGTTCGCCCAATTTCAAAAGCCAATACCATTTAAGAAAGCAAAGTAGATATGAGACCCGATACTGAGACACTGAACGCCTATGTAGATGGCGAACTGGACAAAGAGAATGCTTCCAAAGTTGCTCGTGCTGTTGCTGATGACCCGGTTTTGGCACGAAAGGTCGCTATCTTGACCGACCTGAGCTCATCGCTGGCAGAAAGCATCGATACACCTGATCTCCAGATAGAGGATCTCGTACCCACAGTGGATAACAGCAAAATAAAACGTGGGAGTCGTCACGGGTTTGGAAAATTAATGGCCATTGCTGCCTGTCTCGCCGGATTATTGATCATCGGGCCATTAATCTATCGGGATATGGTAGTGCAGGGTGATCCAGAATCATGGACCGTTTCAGTTTTGGCAGAACATAATTTCTGGAACATACAGGATGCCAAATCAAAAACACCCACTATCCATCTTTCTGAGTTTCTTTCTGGTGAATTATCCAAACTTGTTTATGTGCCTGATTTATCATCAGCCCGATTAAAGATGGTTTATGTGAACCCTCTCAATCTGGAGACTGGTGCTGAGCATTTTGTCGTGGGATACGCCGGAACGCGTGGCTGTAAAATCACCATGGTCGCCCAGGCTGCCATGGGAATTCTGGATGAGAAAGCACGAAACATCCCGGATCCAAAGCTTCATGTTATTGCCTGGAATGCCGGCCCCCTTGATTATATTTTGATGTCACAAGGCATGGATAAAGATCGCTTTGAACTCATTGCAAAGACAGTTCGCCAGAGCAGCCTCAATCATCAACCCGTAAACTCGGAAACACGGGTAGCACTTGGAATCAGTCGAGAAACAAGCGTACCCTGCGCTGTCTGATTACATTATTAATTTTTAATTGGAATAATTATAAACTTATAAACGTCTCCTCTGTTGAGACCATATAATCTGCGCTGTGTGGATTATATGGAATAAAAAACAGTATTCAGGGAGACAATCATGCCAAAAGACGATGATCACACCGTTGATGGTGAAGTTAAGCTTTTTGACCTTTATGAGAAAGACCCGGAACTTGCCGACAAAATCATTTTTGGCCGGGTACCCAACAAGAATCGCCGTGGCTTCCTTAAAGGTGCTGGCCTTGCCAGCATGGGAGCCATTCTAGGGGCTGGTATTCCTTTCCAAGCCAATATGCCAGCAGGGTTTATCCCAATTGCAATGGCGAATAATCATGAACCAATGATGGGCAAGGATGATATCACAGTACTAAATGACCGACCCGTTAATGCCGAAACCCCGGCACATATGCTGGATGATGATATTACGCCTACCAGCCGTCACTTTATTCGAAACAATGGAATTCCATCAGAAGCTATGAATGCTGATACGTGGCAACTGACTGTTGATGGGTTGGTTGATAATCCGATGACACTGTCTATCGCAGATTTGAAAAGCAAATTTGAGGTGGTCACCAAGCGTCTCATTATCGAATGTGGTGGGAACGGTCGCGCCGCATTTGATCCACCCGCGAAAGGCAATCAATGGACCTATGGTGCTGTTGCGTGTTCAGAATGGACCGGGGTGCGATATGCCGACGTCTTAAAGGCAGTAGGCGTAAAATCAAATGTGATTTATACCGCCCATGTGGGTGCAGACACGCATTTATCAGGTGATGAAAGTAAATTACCGATTTCACGTGGAGTGCCTATTGAAAAGGCCATGAACGAAAACAATCTTATTGCCTTCGCACAAAATGGCAATGATATCCATCCAATGAATGGCGCACCATTACGTCTGGTTGTTCCTGGTTGGCCGGGGTCGTGTTCACAAAAATGGTTAAAACGGATCTATTTACGGGACCAGGTTCATGATGGCCCGAAAATGACAGGCAAGGCGTATCGGGTTCCGGCCTATCCGGTTGCGCCCGGAACAAAAGTTCCAAAAGATGATTTTGAGATTATTCATGAAATGCCTGTTAAGTCTCTGATCACTTTCCCGGAATCTGGCACGACACTGTCAGGAGGACAGGATTCAATTAAATTACGCGGGCATGCATGGGCTGGTGATGTAGAAGTCTCTTCTGTAGA
>JABJOR010000317.1 GCA_018664265.1 Rhodospirillales bacterium | reverse complement strand
TTTACTATAATCGCCACATCTTGCGTGGCTCTAATCGCAGCAGTCTGTATTAATTTTGTACAGCTTGGGCCGCAGGGACGAAAAGCGCCCAAATTTGATCCACAGCATTTCATCAAAGCATTCAAGACGCCCTCAATCCGTCTGGCAAATCTTGGTTACCTCGGTCACATGTGGGAGCTATATGCCATGTGGGCCTGGATCGGCGTATTCCTTGATGCCAGTTTCCGCATAAACGCCGCCGGGTTTGATCCGGCATTTCTGGCCCGCTCTACGACCTTTATCGTCATTGGCGTGGGTGGTGTGGCAGGTTGCCTCGTCGGGGGATGGTTATCAGATCGCTATGGCCGCACATGGTTGACCATGTGGGCAATGGGAGCCAGCGGCCTCTGTGCAATTCTGGTTGGCAGCTTATTTGGGGCTCACCCAATTCTTGTGGGTGTGGTATGCCTGATCTGGGGCATCACAGTGATCGCTGATTCGGCCCAGTTTTCAGCCAGTGTCACAGAATTATCCGAGCCGGAATTAATCGGCACCATGCTAACCATACAAACCTGCGCCGGATTTTTACTAACCCTGATTACCATTCATTTGATGCCCGTCATTGTCGAGACGGCTGGCTGGCAAGTGGCCTTTGGGTGTTTGGCAATCGGCCCTGCATTTGGCGTCTGGGCAATGGGGCGTTTGCGGACTCTCCCGGATTCCCTCAAACTTGCACATGGAAAGCGTTAGGAATTCGCGCCCTCAAAAATTGCGCGCTGCATACCCCGGATCGAATTGCCCAGATAGATTGCATCACATTGCTTCAAATCATCCGGGTATAATATTTTCTCACGTACAGGCATTCCATCATAGAGCCCATCATTCAACAACTTGCGGCGCAATGTTCCATCCAATAATCCACAGCTCACAGGGGGCGTTAACAATACCCCTCCGCGTTCGATGAAGATATTTGTCCGACTGCCCTCGGTTAATTCTCCTACCTCATTAATAAACAAAACTTCTTGAGCCTTCCCGGTTTCTTGAATAGAGGCAAATGCCTGATCAAAAACCTGGCGCTCGGTTGTTTTGTGATAGAGATACGGGTCTGCGCTATTTACAGGCACATCCCACAACACACACATAAGCACAGGTGCATCATCTTGTTCGAACAACTCGATGGGAAAACTTTCAATTTCAAGCTCGCCATTTTCATCAAGCAACAAACGCAGGCGTAAATCATGGCCTGTGGGCTTTTCAATTTCGTCCAGTTTCTGTAAAATTGTTTCACGTGAAACAATTCGGTTAAAATACAGCGCGGAATCCATCATTCGCTGCACATGGCTATCAATCAAGACAAAGCCTTCATCCCGACGCCACAACATGGTTTCCAAAAGGCAAAACTGTCTTGGCGGCTCCGTCACAAATTTTGCCTTCAACAGGCATTCATCAAATTCCGCCTTGTTGCTGCTATCATAAACAATGGCGCTGCCGATCCCTAACACGCCTGTGGCAAAGTTCTCATCAATCAGTGTTATGGTACGAATAGCCACATTCAGGCGGACAGTTCCATCCGCATCGAATGCGCCGATGGAACCTGTGTAAATACCCCGGGGTTCAGATTCCAGCTCATGAATGATTTCCATGGCCCGAACCTTTGGCGCACCTGTGACCGAACCACAGGGAAACGCCTGAACGATCACATCCGATACGGATATACCATCCCGCAAAGTCGCCTCGATGGTGGAGGTCATCTGATGCAGGGTTGGATAGGTCTCAATCTGGAACAAGTCCGTCACCTTGACGCTTCCAACATCGGCAAGCTTCCCGATATCGTTACGCAGCAAATCGACAATCATCAAGTTTTCAGCCTGCGATTTGGGGTCATTGCGCAAGCCCTCTTTGGCCGCAATATCGTCTTCCAGCGTCATTGAGCGTTTCAGCGTCCCTTTCATGGGGCGGGTTTTAATATGCTCACCATCAACATGAACAAACATTTCCGGAGAGGCCGAGATCACCCGAAATTCCGGTGCCCAGATAATAGCCCCGTGGGCAGCATGTTGTTTTCGCCGCAAGTCCCCATACAGGGCAAACGCATCCCCGGCAAAATCAAAGTGCAGGTTGAAAGTATAATTGACCTGATAGACATCCCCCGCCACGAGGTATTCTTTCACCCGTACAGCATCATCCAAATACCGCTCGCGTTCGATGGAGGGTGTCACATTGGTGATCTCGTAGGTGTCATCACCTGCCACACCAAAAACAGTTTCATAATCACGCGCCGGAAAAGTCTGGCGAGTCTTGAACAAGCCAAACCACATCAACGGCACATCACCCTGACCAGGCCACAAGTCTCGCAACGACGGCTCCAGCAAATAACCCAGCTCATACGCAAGATGCCCCGCCGCATGCAATCCACGTGCGCCAGCGCCTTCAATGGCGGCCAACCCGGCCTCGATCTGGTCCGGCGTATGAACTTCAATAATCTCAACGGGGTCTGTATAGAACACGCATTCGCCATCCGAGGATGAACGATCATCCAGCAGAACGAAGGTTTGATCCTTCAAATTATTAATCTGGCTGCCGACCATAGGGGTCAGACTCCCTCAAGATTTGGTGATTATTGTCTTTTCCTATTGTGGATAGCCCCCACAGGCAATAGAAAAGAATAATGATCCATCAATCCAACACAGTACCTGTTCTTGCTTTTGTGCGTAAAGGACTGTTTTCAAGCCTTTTGCTGGCTATGACATTGTTGATTGCTTCTTGTGATGACGCGCAAGACTCAGCCAACGATGCATCCTGCAAGGACGATATTACCCTGAAAGACGTCACACTGGAACGTGTTGATGGTGTAAAAGAAGACCTGAGTACGTATCTTGGCAAGGTCGTCGTGGTGAATGTCTGGGCCACGTGGTGTGCGCCATGCCGCTTTGAGATGCCCAGCCTGCAAGCCCTCAGCGATCGTCTTGACCCTGAAAAAGCCGTGGTACTGGGTGTTTCCATAGACCGCAAGCCCGAAGTTGGCGTTCAGAAATTCCTGGATGAGACCAACGTCACGTTCAAGAATTTTATAGACCCGAAACAGGATGTCATGCGGCGAAAATGGAAGGTCTCCAGTCTGCCCGAAACCTTTATCTTTGATGGCACGGGGTGCCTGAAAGAGCGAATCGTCGGTATGCAGGAATGGGACAGCGATGAAATTTTCGAATCCCTGATGGCTTATACAGATACGGATCAAAAATGATGCTAAACTCGGCATTCAGAAAAATCGCATTCATTTTCTTGTGCGCATTCATTGCCAGTTGCACGACACCCGTAAGGAAAGATGAAATGGTCAACCAAAGCTGGGAATCCGAGCACCTGCAAGACCATCCGCTTGTTGGCAAAATTTGGGATGCTAAAACCGGGCAATTCAGTGATCCAACCGATCTCATTGTCCATATGCAAAGCCAAACCTTTGTCCTGCTGGGGGAGAAGCACGACAACGCAGACCATCACCGTATTCAAGCGTGGATTACGGGGCAACTATTTGAAAACAAACGAAAAATGGCTGTAGCGTTTGAGATGTTCACGCTGGATAAAGCTGAAATTCTTGAAAAGTTCCAGGCCTCAAATCCAAAATCAGCCGCCGAGATTGCAGAGGTCACCGATTGGGCTAGCAGCGGTTGGCCCGATTGGGAAATGTATCAACCCATTGCCCAACTTGCCCTTGATAACGGAGTCCCAATCCTTGCCACAAACATGACCCGCACGCAGGCCATGGGCATGGCGCGAGAGAACAAAACCTTTCTGGATGCAGGCGCACTCAAACGATTGCGACTGGACCGTCCGTTCCCGGATGCGCTGATTGATGTGAAAACCAAAGAGCTGATCCGCAGCCATTGCAACATGATGCCGGAGCATATGATCGAGCCCATGTTGATGGCCC
>JABJOR010000316.1 GCA_018664265.1 Rhodospirillales bacterium | reverse complement strand
ATAACCGCATCAACATCATCTACAGCAATCAATCGGCAAGCCAGCACCAGATCGCCATTGAACAATGTATAGAGTTGCGCATCATTTTCGCTTAAAAAATCTTCAAAGGCACGACACGCAATGGTAATAAAATAGGATTGTCTGTTGCTTTCGCGCAAATTTGACAGATGCATGTGCACCGCATAACTACCAGCAGGGTTATCACGCACGCGCGTCAGCTTGCTTAATAACGCAGGCTCTTCCCCTTCCCTGTCAGTTGACCCGACGGCCATATTTGATTCGGCCAATCTGACCTCCGTATTTATAGTTTCCTGCACATCATAGATTATTAAGACATGCCTCGCGAGTCTATCCTATGTCCTGTCTATGAATAACATATTACTGGTCTGAAAATTATTTTTTGTATTCCTATTTCTTGAATTTACACTAAAAGTAATGAATGCTGATCTGCATTAAAATATAGATATAGACACGGAGACGTAAGAATTTCTACAGATTTCGACACGAAACCTGCTATTTGGTGGATTGATGATAAGGGCCGCTGGAATACATTCCAGGATACCTGTTCTGCGCGGTATTCAGATATGGGGCTCTGCGATGTTTCTTCTTTCTACGGGCCTTATTTTTCCCATTTTGGAATGATCAAAGTCATCGATTTTGGCCATACAGTTGATATCCATTGGGATATTCATAATACAGAGCCTGAAGCCATGAATGCCCTGTGTGACTATCTTCTCATGATGGCTTTTGCAGACAAGCGGCGTTGCCGTATTGCCCTTAAATTTTTCTTTGGGGCTTGGAACACAGAGCTATATGATTCACCAGAATTTGGTCTTGATAGAATAAACCTGTTGAATGAGCATCAAAAAATCAATCCAAAAAAAGATATCATCATAGCCAATCTGGATTTAAGTAATATCACATCAAGCCACTCTCATCTCAAAAATTCACTCGATTTTTGGAATAAATCAAATGGTGTTCTTGATTCTTGCATTAATCCTGAATTTGATAACTGCCTTGAACATAGCCTTCTTTACAATATGGAGCCCACTTCCAAGCAATTCGTATACAATAGAATAGGTGTTTTATCCCTGACAGCCGCCCTTTTAGGGGATTCGTGGCGTTATCAATCTGTTGGAAAGTCACCGACGAATTGTGCCTCTGATGATATCTACGAAGCATTCGTTTGTTCAGATTATGAAGCCGTCATGGAATCAGGCGCCCCGAAGCTCGACCATATCCATTCGTATTATCAAGTCAAAGGCGATGACCCCCTATGGATCAGTTACGAGCGCCTGTTATTACCATGGTCTCAATCCAATGCAGAAGACCTTCTCATGTGCGTGTCCATGCGCCGTCAAAATTTGTGCGTTCCCTTTTTAAAATCCGTGACAGCTAACGATGATTTTATCGACCAGATGGACATAAAACATTATTGATACAGAACGCTTCGTTCAATCTGATCAACTATCTCTCGCCAATTTACCCATTCTATCCATTCATCAAGAAATTCGTTCGTGCGCTTGCAGTTGTAGATAATTCCATGGGGCTGCACATTATAATGGCCATATTTTGCCACCACGCCTTTTTCAACAATTCCCGCTTGAACCGTTCCATACAGATAATCCGGTGACCATCGTGCCAGTGTAAGAGCCATACTGATCTTTGGCAAAATCATTGCCAGATCGCGGCCACGGTATCCTTCTTTTTTCAACCACATCTCACCCTGATAACACACACGCCCGGTAATACTGAACGTTGCAGGAGCCTGTGCATCACAGGTTTCCTCAGGATGCGCACTTTTCTCCGGGTTCTCATAGAATGCCTTTAGCGATTTCAGGTGGGCAGCCAGATATGTCCCCGTAAGATCATCAAACCGGACAGCCTGCGTATGGACGATTTCGCCCCTTGAATCGATTCCCTTGATCCAGAACCCATTGTGCGGCCCAATTTCCGAATAAACCGGGTCAAACTGTGATGTGAGGGGAAGCTTATCCAGGTGCTCATTAATATTTGCCAATTGTTTAAAATCTGTATGAATCTCAAGTCTGATGCCCCGAGCATTGGCTTTGGCTTCAAAATGATTCAGACAGGATACAATTGCGCGTCCGATTGAATCGTTTGTATGTGTTATTGAATCACTGAGCCGAGTCAAAGAATTTGAAACATCTGTATTGGCCGGGGCGACCATGGTTGAAGCTATGCTCACAGGTTTATCTCCTTGATTTACATCTTAAAAGTGTATATTTAATATTGAATAAATCAATCATAAAACACGTTATAAGTGTATTATTTGGCTCAAACCATGCTTAGAAATATCAAGGTTCTCGATCTGACAATTTATCTGGCAGGGCCTTATTGCACCTGGATTTTGGGTACGTTGGGTGCAGAGATCATCAAGATCGAGCGACCGGAAGGCGGTGATCCATCACGCAGTCTTGGCCCTTTTATCAATGAGGAAAGCACCTATTTTGCCAGCGTCAATCGAAACAAGCGCTCTCTTGCGCTTGATTTGAAATCCCCAAAAGGACGGAAAATTCTGGAGCGCCTTATTGCGGAGGCCGATATCCTTGTTGAAAACCTGCGCCCCGGTGTGCGCCAATCTCTGGGACTGTGTGACGCACGTCTACATGCCATCAACCCGAGGCTGATCCCACTATCCATTAGCGGATATGGCACGACCAGCCCTCATGCAGACCAACCCGCCTTCGATATCATAGCCCAGGCTATGAGCGGCATGATGCACATGACTGGGCAACCGGATGGGCCATCCAACCTGACCGGGGCATCTATCGGCGATATCACGGCGGGGTTGTTTGGTACTATCAATATTTTGGCCCGTCTGCATGCCCGTGAAAGCAACAATACAGAATTGCCCAGCGGGGCCATTGATATGTCCATGACTGATTGCCAGATGGCTTTGCTGGAAAATGCTGTATCACGAACCTGCAATTCAAACGTTCCGGTTGGTCCCATTGGAACGCGCCATGCATCGGCCGCCCCATTCCAGGTCTTTGAGACAGCCGATAGCCCCATGGTCATTGCAGTTGTCGGCAATTTGGTCTGGCAAAAATTCTGCCGTGTTTTGGGCAAGGCGGGAAAGGCTTTGGTGAACGATCCACGCTACAGTGAAGCCCAGATACGAAACCAGAATGTTGATCTTTTGTGCGTTGATCTAAGTCCCATACTTGCCACACGCAAACGCGATGACTGGATTGCGGATCTGCAAGCCGTCAATATTCCAGCAGCCCCTGTCAATACAGTGGCAGAAGCGCTCAACAGTCCACATGCTGAGGCTCGGAATTTGCTCCAGACAGTGACCTCACAAACGGGAAATACTTTTGATTTAATAAAATTACCCTTTGGCTGTGATCAAAATGAGCCTACCGCTGCCCCGACACTGGGTCAGCATTCCGAGTCGATTCTGCTAAATGCCGGATACAGCGTGACCGAAATCGCAGAATTACGCGCCGAGGGTGTCATCACCTAAATCCTGTTTTGCATTCGCTTTCCATGTAGCGTAAAAGTATCTCAGAATCTTTTTGCCGCTTCACGGGAGCTACCATGGATTTCGACATATTCTTCGGGGGTGAGTTTGACGAACACGCCGCTGTCCTGAACGAGACGCGCGCCGCATTGGCTACGCCGTTCAAGCACCTTTGCGCGCTTGGTGTAAGCACGATCCGTGAAGGTGGGAAAATTGTATTTTTTGGCAATGGTGGCAGCGCCGCAGACGCCCAGCATTTGGCAACCGAGCTCACCATTCGCTATATCAACGACCGCGCACCCATTGCAGCACTGTCCTTAAGCACTGATACATCGGCGCTAACGGCCTGTGGCAATGATCTAGGCTTTGATCAGATTTTTGCCCGCCAAATTGCGGCTGTGTGCAAGCCGGAAGACTTGATAATTGGGATCTCGACGTCTGGCAATTCGGAAAATGTTCTTCAGGCTTTCAAGCAGGCCCATGCCATGGGCTGCAAAACGGCTGCATTAAGTGGCAAAGGGGGCGGGAAGCTCACCGGGCTGGTTGACCCGCTTCTCATTGTGCCTTCACAAACCACCTCTCGCATCCAGGAAATGCATATAATTCTGGGGCATTTGTTGTGTGGCGCACTTGAAACGGAACTGGGACTGGTATGAGCGAACAAGACAAACTGACATCTCTGACCGAAAGCTTCCATAAAGCCAATGTCTTGTGCTTTGGCGATATCATGCTGGATCGTTTCGTATACGGAACTGTTGATCGTATCTCACCTGAGGCCCCGATCCCGGTGCTCTCGGTTGAACGGGAAGCCAACATGGTGGGCGGCGCCGGAAACGTTGTACGCAATGTAGCAGCTCTGGGCGGTTCGCCGTCTTTAAGCACCGTTATCGGAGATGATTCGGCGGGAGCCTCCATCAAAAAGCTACTTCAAGACGACAAAGTCGCCACCACCAACATCATAACGGCAAAAAATCGCGAAACGGCTATCAAGACCCGGTATCTGTCCGGAAACCATCAGCTTTTACGGGCTGATCGGGAAACCCTGACGAATATCGATAGCGCAACGATTAAAAAAATTATTACGACAGCCAAAAAAGCCATGAAAAGCTGTGGCAGTGTGGTGATTTCCGATTATGGCAAAGGCGTTTTGGTACCCGATGTTATCGAAGGCATCATTGATGCGGCCAAGGCATCGGGAAAGCCCGTCATAATTGATCCGAAAGGTCGGGATTACTGGCGTTATCAAGGGGCTGATCTGGTCACCCCCAACAAGGCCGAGCTGGCCGAAGCCGTTGGCCACACACTGCATGTTGAAAGCGATATTGTTGACGCCGCGAAATCATTGGTGGTTCAATATGACCTCGGCGCCGTTTTGGTCACCCGTTCACACGAGGGCATGACCCTTGTGACTGCAGAAGGGGCCGTCACGCATCTGCCCGCCGAAGCCCGCGAAGTTTTTGATGTTACAGGCGCTGGCGACACGGTTGTTGCGGCCATCGCAACGACGCTGGCAAGCGGAGCCAACATGGTGGACGCAGCCACAATCGCAAATATCTGTGCTGGAATTGTGGTCGGCAAGATGGGAACGGCTGCTTGTTACGCAGCCGATTTGAGTGCCTCCATCCATCACCAAAGCCTTAGCGAAGCTGAATCCAAGGTTCTTGGATTGGATCAACTGCGCACCCGAGTACGCCACTGGCAAAGCTCCGGCAAAAAAGTCGGCTTCACCAACGGATGCTTTGATCTCCTGCATCCGGGCCATATCTCTTTACTCAAGCAATCACGAAAGGCCTGTGACTGTTTAATCGTGGGCTTGAACAGTGATTCGTCCGTGCGCGGACTAAAAGGCGATGACCGCCCCGTTCAAAATGAAATTGCTCGCGCAACGATCATTGCATCACTGGCTGATGTGGCGGCTGTGGTACTGTTTTCTGAAGACACCCCGATAAAATTGATCAAGGCCCTTAAGCCGGATGTGTTGATCAAGGGGGCGGATTATACCATCGAACAGGTGGTCGGCGCCGATGTTGTCCAGGGATATGGCGGCAAGGTTGTGCTGGCAAACCTCAAAGACGGCCATTCCACCACCAACACGATTTCCAAAATGGGTAAGTAGCTCAATTTATTTGAAGAAATCTGACAACAATTCCATAATTCCACCGCTTTGATTGTTGTCTTGTGCCTGCGGCAGGTTTTGTTGTTCGTCTGGCAAATCGATCACCCGGGTTCCAAACAATGATCGTTGCGGCATCCCTTTGTGCGCGGTCTTCATGGTATCACGCCAAACCATCGCCGGAAGGCCACCGCCGGTAAGTTTTTTCGGGGCAGAGCCATCATCATTGCCCATCCACACACCTGCCACTAAATCCGCCGTAAAGCCAACAAACCAGCCATCGCGAAAATTCTGGCTGGTTCCAGTTTTACCAGCAGCCGGGCGGCCAATTGCCGCATTATGCCCGGTTCCGGTTTCAATTACCCCTGCCATCATGGCATTCATTACGCTTGCGTCATGAGCCGTCACCACCCGACCCGGGCCGCTACCGGAGCGTTTGTACAGAACCTCACCATCACGCGCCGTAATTTCAAGAATAGCGAAGGGCCAAACCCCGTGCCCACCATTGGCAAGCACTGCATAAGCCCCGGTCAGATCAAGCAAGCTGACCTCTACTGAGCCCAGAGCCAGACTGGGGTGTGTGCCCAAATTCCCGCGCACACCAAGCCGCCCGGCAACCTTGGCAACGTTTCCATAACCCGCATGGCGGGCAACTTGTACCGATATCGTATTGATCGACTTGGCCAAAGCTTCCTGTAAACTCACGGGACCGCGAAATTTCTTGTCAAAGTTTCTCGGCTTCCAACCATTGATATTGATAGGCTCATCCGTCAACACCGAATTATCGCGCAATCCAGCTTCCAACCCGGCCAGATAAACCAACGGCTTAAAAGCCGAACCCGGTTGGCGGCGGGCTTGCGTTGCCCGGTTATACTGGCTTTTTGCATAAGATTTTCCCCCCACCAAGGCCCGAACGGCCCCTTGCGGTGTCATCACAACAAGGGCCGCTTGCGAAACGTTCTGTTTTGTCCCGGCTCCGTCCAGATGCTTTGAGACCGCCAAATCCGCCCCGCGCTGAATTTTTGAATCCAGTGTGGTGCGCACCACCACATCGCGATCCACGCTGACATAACCAGGCACTTGCTTGAGAACCCAATCTACAAAATAGCGGCTGTTTCCACCGCTTTTGCCAGAGGACACACGGGCTTGTTTATTCTTTTTTGCCTTGGCGGCGGCATCAACGCTCAAATACCCTGCAGCCACCATATTGTTTAAAACCACCTGTGTACGTTCGGCGGCCTTTTTCTCACTGTTTATGGGATTATAGCGACTGGGGGCCTTAAGCATTCCGGCTAACATTGCGGCCTGCCAGGTTGATATTCGCGATGCAGGAACACCAAAATACTTTCGCGCCGCACCGTCAACACCCCATGTTCCGGATCCGAAATACATTCTGTTCAGATACACGCTGAGAATTTCATCTTTGCTGAAACGGCTTTCAAGCCAGACCGCCAACATGGCTTCGCGCACTTTTCGGGCGTAAGTCCTCTCCGGTGTCAAAAACAAATTCTTGGCCACTTGCTGGGTAATGGTAGAGCCACCTTGACGAACACTGCCCGACGATACATTTACCCACACAGCCCGTGCCAAACCGATTATATCGAGGCCGAAATGTTCATAATAACGACGATCTTCCGTGGCAATCACGGCCTGAGGTAGGGCAGACGGTAAATCTTCCAATCGCACGGCAAGTCCGTAGAGATCTCCGACGCTGGCCAACTCCACCTCGTCATGGGCCAACACCGTCACGGCAGGGCGACGGGTTGGCGAGAAGGCCTTCTCCACATCAGGCAACCCGAAAGCATAAAACCCGAGCACACCACCAACGGCCACTGTTCCCCAGATCGTCGCAATCAGGCCCCAGTAAAAGATAAAGCGCAACATGCGCCCAAACACACGCAATCCACCACCACTTGCTTTTTGAGGCTTCTTTGCAGGTTTTGATTTTTCGGGGTTACTCATAACCCTGTTATGCCCCGCAGCCTGTTAGAAATAGGTTAAAGGTTTACGAAAACCTGATACCAACGCCCAGTTTATCCGTCGCAGTGCGAACATAGTCAGAAAGGACCTCTATCAACGCACGGCTAAACGGGTCAAGTTTCCCCAAGCGGCCTTCAAACATGCCCTGGGTAATAACCATCAATTTGACATCCTTGGATACTCTTGCCGACGCCATGCGGGGCTTGTTGGAAATCAGCGCCATTT
>JABJOR010000315.1 GCA_018664265.1 Rhodospirillales bacterium | reverse complement strand
CATCTGTAGTGTGTTCGAAAAGCGCTCTACTGTACCGCTAACCACCCGGGTTTCATTCTCCGGTAATGCACGCTTTAAATAATCCTCATGAGCATGAAAGAACACCAGAGTCAGAAAGCCTGTCTCATCACGGCATTCTATCTTATAGGGTGAACGGCTGTTATGAGGTTTCTTGTGCTTCAGGACTTCTACAGTCATCGTCGCAACAACGCCTGCGTTCGCCTCGGCTATTTTGGGTGCGTAGCGACGATCAATAATATTTACCGGGAGGTGCCATAACAGGTCGACAAGGCGGTCTCCACCTGTGGCCGTTTCAAGGGTTTTGGCATTGCGAGGCCCGACACCCTGCAGGGTGGTTACCGACTTAAATAATTCAAATAGAATTTCCGGGCGCATAGTTTGCCTAAAGTGCTGACAAGTTGTTGAGAACCCCTTATACCCTGTCAGCAACATTGTTACATAATTTTCTGTTGCAGGAGGCCAGTTTGGACGACCGACGCAAGCGATTACTCTACCTATCCCAGCATCGCGGCATGAAGGAAACAGACTTGCTTATGGGGCGGTTTGCCCAAAAAAATCTGGAAACCATGAATGATGTTGAACTGAACGATCTGGAGCTTATTCTTGAAGAGGGCGATAACGACTTGTTGAGCTGGATCATGGAACACACAGAACCACCGGAACGGGTAAACACGCTTGTTTTGAAGATGATAATTGACTTTAGAAAATCACTGTAAGAAATTGACTAAAAATAATAAAAATACCTTAGATAAAATATTGAACGCCCCTACTCGAGTAGAGATAGGTGCTGCACCTGAAGGCCATGACGCAACACTTCTGTGTGCCTGGGCAAACCGGGTTGGGAGATTGTTGGTTATCGTTGCCGATGATGTAGCCATGGCCCGAACGGCTGCGGCACTTGCGTTTTTTGATCCCGATATTGAATGTCTGACATTTCCAGCGTGGGATTGTTTACCCTATGACAGGGTTTCACCCAGTGCAGATGTTTTAAACCAAAGGATCAGCGTCCTGTCACGCTTGCTGGAAAAGCGCGTTAGCGGAAATACACAAATCATCGTGACAACAGTTTCTGCCTTCCTGCAACGCATTGTACCGCGAGACATGCTTGCAGGACGCTCGCTTACGATTGAACAGGGCAGCAGCCATGCTCCTGATATCATTATTGAATTCCTCACACGAAATGGTTATGTCAACAGCGATACAGTCCGGGAACCCGGTGAATTTGCACGGCGTGGCGGCATTTTGGATATCTATCCGGCAGACAGCGAAACACCGTACAGGTTGGATTTCTTCGGTGACGAAATAGACAGTATCAGAATTTTTGATAGCGAAACCCAGAGAACCACAGGTAAATCCAAGGGCTTTAATATAATTCCACTTGGCGAGGTTTATCTTGATGAAGATTCTGTTTCACGCTTTCGCAGCAATTACCGTGAAGCCTTTTCAATCACCGGGGATAATGATCCGCTTTATGAATCGATATCAGCCGGTAGACGCTACCTAGGTATGGAGCACTGGTTACCACTGTTCCATGAGGTCCTGGAAACACTGTTGGATTATACGGGTGAAATAACAACGGTCCTTGCCAATCAGGCAATTCAGGCTCGTGATGCCAGGCTTGGATTGATAGACGAATACTTTGCCGCCCGCCAAGAGGTCGAAAGCGCAAAACTCAGTCTTGGCAATACCCCGTACCATCCAGTTCCCAAAGCCAGCCTATATCTTGATGCTGAAAATTTTGAAGGATTGCTGGCTCCACTACCTGGTGGAACCCTGTCATCGTTTGATCTGCCTGAAAGCGAGAAGGGCACAGTTTTTAATGGCGGCGGACATACTGGGCATGATTTTGCCGATGTCCGGGTTAAAAATGATGGTGATCTATTTAGTGCAGTGACCGTACACATCCAGTCTTTGCTGGCCGAACGCAAACGCGTCGTTGTGACGGCCATGAGCGAAGGCTCTCGTGATCGTCTGCGTAGAGTCTTTGTCGAACATGATCTGACAGTAGGAAATGACGTGAATACCTGGGCCGATGCGTGTGCTCAAAACCAAGGACTATGCACTATTGCTGTTGCTTCCTTTGATCGTGGTTTTTTCACAAATGACATGGCGTTGATAACCGAGCAGGACATTCTAGGCGAGCGCCTGTCACGTCCACAAGGTCGAAAGATCAAGCCAGAAAACATTATCTCCGATGCTATGACGCTTAATCCCGGTGATCTGGTTGTCCATGTGGATCATGGTATTGGAAGGTTTGATGGCCTGTATACGATCGAAGTTTCCGGCGCACCCCACGATTGCTTGCAACTAACATACCATGGCGATGCGCGGTTGTTCCTGCCCGTGGAGAATATCGAGCTGGTTTCTCGGTTTGGATCTGATGATGTTGCAGCTCAGCTTGATCGATTGGGCGGGGCAGCTTGGCAGGCCCGCAAGGCGAAGCTTAAAGAACGCATTGCGGAAATGGCAGAGGAGTTGATCAAAGTTGCTGCTGCGCGCGAACTTAATGACGGTGCGAAAATCATTCCACAAGAAGGAATATTTGAAGAATTCTGCGCACGCTTTCCCTACACCGAGACTGAAGACCAGAAACGAGCCATAGATAGTGTTCTTGAAGACCTTGCCAGTGGTCGTAATGCTGATCGTTTGGTGTGCGGCGATGTCGGGTTTGGCAAGACCGAGATTGCCATGCGCGCAGCCTTCGCAACAGCTATGGAAGGCAAGCAAGTCGCCATAGTGGTTCCAACAACTCTTTTATGCCGTCAGCATCATATAAACTTCGCTGAACGGTTTCGTGGGTTTCCAATCATGGTTCGCCAACTCTCAAGGTTTATAACCACAAAAGAGGCCAAAGATACCAAGGAAGGCCTGACAAATGGAACAGTAGATATTGTCATCGGAACGCACGCCTTGCTTGCCAAAGATATCCGCTTTCGCGATCTGGGGCTGCTGATTATTGATGAGGAACAACATTTTGGTGTTTCTCACAAGGAACGCCTAAAGAGCTTAAAAGCCGATGTTCATGTGCTGACCCTGACAGCGACACCTATACCAAGAACCCTTCAACTGGCGCTTAGTGGTGTTCGTGAAATGAGTCTGATCGCAACTCCTCCAGTGGACCGTTTGGCCGTTCGAACCTATATCCTGCCGTTTGATCCAGTGATAATTCGCGAAGCTATCTTGCGTGAGCGTTACCGGGGTGGACAGACCTTCTATGTCTGCCCACGTATTTCCGATCTGGAACAGGTTGAGCGAGAAATTCGGGAATTGGTCCCCGAGGTTTCCATGGTGGTAGTTCATGGGCAAATGCCGCCAGCAAGAATGGAAGAAACCGTTACATCATTTTACGATGGCAACCATGACGTTTTGCTATCTACTAATATCATTGAAAGCGGCATAGACATGCCACGGGTAAATTCCATCATCATTCACCGCGCGGATCGCTTTGGCTTGTCTCAGCTTTACCAGTTACGCGGACGGGTAGGGCGCTCGAAAATTCGTGCCTATG
>JABJOR010000314.1 GCA_018664265.1 Rhodospirillales bacterium | reverse complement strand
TACCCCCGGTCCAGTTCAACAAAATTATCAACAACAACAGAAAGCTCCGGATTGGCACGTGCCAGCAGCACGGCTTCGGCAACTCTGGAGAGCTCATGAATGCGCGACGCATCGTCTGTCGGCGCACTTGTGCGGTCAAACCCGACGCATGGGACATGCAGGATAAATTTAAAATCTGTGTCGCACAGGCAGTCCCGCACGGCTTTAAGGCCGTCACAGGGGGCAACATCCTGTCTGACACCGAATACGAAACCATCAACGGCGTGGTTTAAATCAGGCTGATCCAGAATCCAGCTAATTTCCTTCGTTAGGTCCGTATGCAATCCATGGTGCGTTGTCCAGCCCGTGACTTCCGGGCGAACTGCAAGCAGATAAATTTGATAGTCCGCGCGTTCACGTAATTTGGCCAATGGCTCGGTCAAACCTTGCCACTGGGAAAACAGGGCGGCGACTTCGATTGCTTTGATGCCGCTGCCATGGGAGGCCAGTGCTGCACAACGTTCTTCATCGGGCATGCCATACATGACCACGGTGAATTTATGCCCCAACCCGACAAGTTCTGCGACCCGTTTTGAAACCCGTGGGTCCAGTAAATCCGAAATTGGGATACGGAATTCTCTGATCCCCATTTCCCAAAGGCTCGACAAAGGGTAGTCATTGCGGATGCGCTTGCGTTCAAAAATTTCAACGGCCCATGGGGTTGCGATATCGGCCTCATCACACCACGGCATTCTCAAATCCATGGTTACGTTACTGCCGTGATTGCTCCAGGAATGGGTAATGTGACGGTGCTCGCCATTCATCCGGATGAGGTGCGGAACATGTCCTTGCGGATAAACATTCACCCAGAAAAACCCGGTTTTGGCTGGATCAAATCGGCCCATTTCACGGGTCGGCGGGGCACGGAAAAATTCCAAATAGTCGTGACGAACGATACTTGTCGATGGCAAGACGAACTGGTGCATGCCATCCAGATGATTGTAGAAGAAATTATGAACGTGCCCGGCGTAAAAACCTTCAACGTTGTGCTGCCCCAGCAGATCAAGCATGCGTGAACGCCCGGGCTCATCTACATTGTCATAATGCTCAAATTCGTCTTTAGCGGAAAGATAAAGCGGGTAATGTGAAAACACGAACACCCGGTCTCCGGCGTGTTTTTCCAATGCCTGCTCAAGCCAGTCCCACTGTTCACCCTCTTCTTTAAGACCGGAATTGATCAACATGGAATTGATAACGATAAAAAGGCACTCATTATGTTGGAAGCTGTAACGCTGCCTTCCAAAATGCTGTTCATACAGACCGATATTGCGCTTTGTAATCGTAATTGTAGTGTCCAGTTCGGGCAACGCTGGATGCAGCTTTTCGCCAATATCGTGATTGCCGGGCACCAGATAGTAAGGCATGGAGAAAATCTCAGACGCCTTGTGAAATGCCAATGCGGCCTCGCCATAGGCAGGCTCAATAGGTGTCGGATGTGTAATATCGCCCAGGTGAACAACGAAATCCGGGTTCATAGAATTGACACGCTCGATCAGGTCACAATACATCCCCGCGACTTTTTGACCCGTTTGATGACTGCCATCAATCGCCAACCCTTCTTCATCGGTAATGTGCGAGTCTGCAATAATTGCAAAGTTGAAGAGCGGTTTATCGGTATCGTTTATCATTAATTTTTCCCCATTGCGGTGCGTTAATATGAACAGCATAGCGCACCGTTCGCAACACCAATCCAAAGATTCTGTTCTTTTATATGATTTATGTGTTATCACCACATATATGCCCAAGAAAATCTTTCGGGATAAATACTAGAGCGAGCACCATGTCATTTTTATTGCGCAATTTGCTGCGACAGGCAGCCCAGAAAATTGCTTCTGATCCTGTGGTTCGGGATAAGGCGGCGAAGGTCGCGCGCGCGACAGCTAAAGAGGCTGGCAATATTGCACGCAATGAAGATCCCAGCCGCGCCGCCGGCCGGGCTTTCAAGCGTGCGTTGAATAGATTTAGTGGAAATTAAGAACGTTATACCTCAATAGGGTCATTCCTTCTGATAGATATCTATCTTATTCTTTGATTTAAATTTTAGGGAGGAAGACTGAATGACCGGGGCCGCTGATCTTGTAATCACCAACGCCGATATTCACACCATGGATGCGTTTAATACGCATGGCGAGGCTATTGCCATAAAGAACGGGCGGGTTCTGGCCGTTGGACGGGAAGACGATATTAGCAATCTGGCTGGTGCAACAACCAAGCATATGAACGCCGGGGGCCGGGTTTTGTTGCCCGGTTTTCAAGACACCCACATACATTTGGCGGAAGGTGGCCTTGCGCTCCACACGGGCGCTGATCTTGCGGGCGTTCGAACACTTGAAAATCTTCAGGAACTGGTTCGTAAACAGGCGGCAGAAACACCGGACAAGTTATGGGTTCAGGGCTTTTGCTGGAATCCGGGGGTGTTTCTGGTCGCGGATATGAACAGGCATTTGATTGATGCGGCGGTATCGGATCGTCCAGTCTATCTGATGGCTATGGACGGGCATAATGCCGTGGTTAATACACGAGCATTGCAAGAGCTGAACATTACAGCCGATACACCCAATCCACCCAATGGTGAAATCGTCAGAGACGAGGCCGGCGATCCTACAGGCATGTTTTTTGAAGACGCTATTTTCTGGGCCTATGGACAGCTTCCCAAAGCAACGCAGGAAGAATGGTTTGAAGGCACAAAAATTGCAACGCGTCTGGCCAACAAACATGGCCTGACCGGAATTCTGGATGCCATGTCCGGCGAAAGCATTATAAAAACCTATACCGGGTTGGATAATGCAGGTGAGCTAACGGTTAGGGTGGCGGCGACCAGCAAGATCAATCCCGAAGATAGTGTGAAGGATGCGCTGGGCCGTTTGAACTTTCTGCGCGAAACCTATCGCAGCGAAAAAGTTTACATGCATTCGGCAAAGTTTTTTCTGGATGGTGTGATGGATAATAATACCGCCGCCATGCTGGAAGATTTTGCTACGGGTGGAAACGCGCCGATCATGTTTGATGAAGATCATTTGCAAAAGCTGATGATCGCCTTCGATGCTGAGCGTTATCAGTTGCATCTGCATACCATCGGGGATCGAGCCGTAAGAGTTGCACTGGACGGCATCGAGGCCGCTCGAAAAGCCAATGGCCCATGGCCTGCCCTGCACCAGCTGGCACATATTGACAGCATTCATGATAATGAAATACCGCGCTTTGCTGAACTTGGTGTTGTGGCAAATTTTCAACCCTATTGGGCGTGCCTTGCCGATAGCCTGCCTTACGCCATTAAATTGGTCGGTGAAGAACGGTCAAAAAATATCTTTGCCCTGAAATCTATTCTTGAAACCGGTGCGCCTTACGCAATTAGCAGTGACTGGTCCGTGACAACTCTGAACCCGTTCGAAATTATGGCGGTTGCTGTTTCACGGCAAAGCCCTTTTGAGGATTTCAAAGGCCCGGTGTTTAATGCCGAGCAATGCATCTCAATCGAGGACGTGGTGCGGGGCTATACATTGAATGCAGCCGCAGCGGCCTGGCGCAGTGACACTACTGGCTCCCTGACAACAGGAAGCTTTGCTGATCTGATCTTGCTGGATCGTGATATTTTCAAATCCACACCCCAGGAAATTTCAGGCACCCAGGTTGATTTAACTATGCTGGGTGGTGAGGCTGTCTATCGCTC
>JABJOR010000313.1 GCA_018664265.1 Rhodospirillales bacterium | reverse complement strand
TTCGCCGTATTGCTCTCAATGCCGCGACGCAGACGGGTCGGGTTTGTAACAAACAGATCATCGCCGACAAGTTGGACTTTGCTGCCAAGGGCTGCAGTCATCGCGGCCCAGCCATCCCAGTCATCTTCGTCCAGGCCATCTTCGATGGAGAATATGGGGTAATTGCTGACCATGTCTTCGTAGTATTTGATCATGCCGTCTGAATCAAGAGTTTTGCCCTCTCCGGCCAGCTCGTACTTGCCGTCTTTATAAAATTCGGACGATGCAGCATCGAGCGCCAGCATGACATCATCACCCGGCTTATAGCCTGCGCCTTCAATAGACTTCATAATGAAATCAAGGGCTTCGGTGGAGCTTCCCAGTGAAGGGGCAAAGCCGCCTTCATCGCCAACGTTGGTGTTGTGCCCAGCGTTAGACAGGTTTTTCTTTAGGGAATGAAAAATTTCAGCGCCCATACGAATGGCATCCGCGCAGTTTGCACCACCAACGGGAACCACCATGAATTCCTGAATATCGATAGGGTTATCAGCGTGCTGGCCACCATTGATGATATTCATCATGGGAACCGGCAGGGTCCGGGCGAATACGCCACCCATGTAGCGATAAAGCGGCAAGCCAAGGTCTTCGGCTGTAGCTTTGGCAACCGCCATGCTGACACCTAAAATTGCATTTGCGCCGAGGCGGGATTTGTTTTCTGTGCCATCCAGATCGATCATGGTCTGGTCTATCAGAAGCTGTTCTTCACTATCCATGCCACCGATGGCATCAAAGATTTCGCTGTTTACGCCGTCAACGGCATTTTGGACACCTTTGCCACCGTAACGTCCCTTGTCGCCATCACGTAATTCTACGGCCTCATGAGCGCCGGTTGATGCGCCGGATGGGACACCGGCACGGCCTTGGGCACCTGTTTCCAGCATGACATCGACTTCAACAGTTGGATTGCCTCGGCTGTCGAGAATTTCACGAGCAACAATATCGATAATGGCAGACATTTTGTGTCCTCTTTTTCAGGCTGGAAATATGGAATAGAAGCTTAGCTCAGTTCACCCAGATTAATCGGGTTCAGTTTTGCCAGTTTGTCGAAAGCCGACAAGGTTTCGAGCACTGCCGACAACTTATGCAATGGAATCATATTCGGGCCATCACTTGGCGCTGTATCCGGGTTTTCATGGGTTTCAATAAATACTGCGGCAACACCAATAGAAATGGCTGCGCGCGCGAGTACTGGAGCAAATTCTCGCTGGCCACCTGATGTGGTGCCCCGTCCGCCCGGTTGCTGGACTGAATGGGTGGCATCATAAACCACTGGGTATCCGGTTGCAGCTAACTGTGGAATAGAGCGCATGTCCGAGACCAGTGTGTTGTAGCCAAAACTGGCGCCACGTTCACACAACATAATATTCTTGTTGCCCGTGCTTTCGATCTTGGAGACCACGTTTGGCATGTCCCAAGGGGCCAAAAACTGTCCTTTTTTGACGTTTATAACAGCCCCGGTTTCTCCTGCTGCTACCAGTAGGTCGGTTTGGCGGCACAAAAATGCAGGAATTTGTATAACATCGACAACCTTGGCTGCTTTCTCGCAGTGCCAAGGTTCGTGTACATCTGTGATAACGGGGCATCCGTACTTGTCCTTGATTTCAGAAAAGATATCAAGGGCTTGATCCATGCCAATACCGCGCTCGGTGGTTATGCTGGAGCGATTGGCTTTGTCATAAGACGATTTGTAGATTAACCCGATCCCAAGTTCATCCGTCATGACTTTCAGAGCCTGCGCGGTCATAAGCGCATGCTCACGGTTTTCCATCTGACATGGTCCAGCGATCAGGGTTAATGGCTTGTCATTGGCGACGTCTAGGGAGCCTATTTTTACGCTGTGCATGTGGAGCGCGCTTTCAATTTTCGTCGTTTTGCGAGAACAAGTAAGCCTGATCGTTGGCTGCTTTGATGAACGAAGTAAACAGCGGATGCGGATCAAACGGTTTTGATTTTAATTCCGGATGGAATTGTACACCTATAAACCAAGGATGTTCAGGGATTTCTACGATTTCAGGTAGCAATCCATCGGGGGACATTCCGGAAAATTTCAAGCCAGCGGCTTCCAGTCGTTCCTGGTAGGCTGTGTTGACTTCATAGCGGTGGCGATGGCGTTCATTGACAGTGTTGGAACCATAAAATTCCGCTGCGCGAGTGCCTTCACCCATAACGCATGGATAAGCCCCAAGGCGCATTGTTCCGCCCATATCGACTTCTTGCCCACGTTGTTCCAGATCGTTGCCCTTCATCCACTCAGTCATCAGGCCGACGACTGGTTCATGAGTCGGGCCGAATTCGGTAGAGCCTGCTCCTTTGATATCAGCCAAGTTTCGAGCAGCTTCCAGCACAGCCATCTGCATACCAAAGCAGATTCCGAAATAAGGAATGCCGCGTTCACGGGCAAATGTAACAGCTGCAATCTTGCCTTCCGAGCCACGTTCGCCGAAACCACCGGGAACCAGAATGCCATGTATTCCTTCAAGATGGACCATGGGGTCTTCTGATTCAAAGATAGAGGATTCGATCCAGTTCAGCTTGACCTTCACATTGTTGGCGATACCACCGTGGGCCAAGGCTTCGCTGAGGGATTTATACGCATCCAGAAGTTCGGTGTATTTGCCGACAACAGCGATTGTTACTTCGCCTTCGGGGCGTACGGAACGCTCAACGATGTCTTCCCAGACGCTGAGGTCAGGCTCCTTTGTCTCCAGACGGAAATGCTTGCAGACTTGTTCGTCCAGACCTTGTTCATGATAGCTGATTGGCACACGGTAAATACTATCCACATCCAGTGCAGCAATTACTTTGTCCTGGGCAATGTTACAGAACAGGCCAATTTTACGGCGTTCTTCCTGCGGAATATCGCGATCTGCCCGACAGAGCAGCATGTCAGCCTGAATACCGACACTGAGCAGCTCTTTTACAGAATGCTGTGTTGGCTTGGTTTTTAGCTCACCGGCTGTGGGGATATACGGTAATAGTGTCAGGTGCAGATACATGGTGCGATCACGCCCCAGCTCATTACCCAACTGACGAATAGCTTCCAGAAATGGCAGGCTTTCGATATCGCCAACAGTACCGCCAATTTCACACAGTATGAAGTCTTCATCGTCCAGATCGGCAGTGACAAATTCCTTGATAGCATCAGTGATATGAGGAATGACCTGAATGGTCGCCCCGAGATAATCCCCGCGACGTTCTTTTGCAATCACATCGGAATAAAGACGTCCTGTGGTTACGTTGTCACTTTGCTTGTTGGCAACACCTGTGAAACGCTCGTAATGGCCGAGATCCAGATCGGTCTCTGCTCCATCATCTGTGACGAAGACTTCGCCGTGTTGATAGGGGCTCATAGTGCCCGGATCGACGTTGATATAAGGATCAAGTTTGCGAAGACGAACTTTAAATCCACGAGCTTGAAGCAGGGCTGCTAACGCAGCCGAAGCCAAGCCTTTTCCGAGTGAGGAGACCACACCACCAGTGATAAAGATAAACCGTGTCATGGAATTATAAACTACACCAAGTTATTGAGATACCAACACGCAAGTGGGTTCGCGAGAACATTTTTTTTTGCTCTCCGAAAAAACCGTTTTTATTCAACATATTGCCTTATTTTTTTAGTTGGCTAGAGGGACGCTTGGCTCGCCTGATTCCTGCTCGGTAGGAGCGACAGGTTGTAAATCATCGAGAATCGAACCTTTTGGACGATTTGAATCTGCCATGATAGATAAGGTTAAACTGGTCACCATAAAACAGGCTGCAAGAATTCCCGTTGTGCGGGTCAGCAAGTCGGCTGTTGCACGACCTGTCATGAAGCCACCGCCTCCTCCGCCGCCACCCATACCAAGGCCACCGCCTTCACTTCGTTGCAAAAGTACGGTGCCAACAAGGGCGATGGCAATCAACAGGTGGATGACGAGAAGCACAGTATCCATGATATCAGCATTCCAAAGTTTTAATCATTTGCTGCACACACAGCACGTTTGCGCAGTGTAATACTGCCTGTGCTATCAAAAATCCAGCATTTCTTTCTGTTTTAGCAGCTTTCAGCGATCGTCATGAAATCATCAACGACCAAAGCAGCGCCCCCGATCAGGCCACCATCGACATCTTCCAGTGCCATTAACTCTTTAGCGTTACCGGGTTTCATAGAGCCGCCGTAAAGAATGCGCATGCCATCGGCCTCTGTGCCGTAGCTCTCGCGTAATTGTTTTCTGATAAAGGCATGAACTTCCTGGGCCTCTTCCTGGCTTGCGGTGCGCCCTGTACCGATAGCCCAGACTGGCTCATAAGCTATAACCGTATTGGCAGCTGTTGCACCTTCGGGAACGGACCCTGAGACTTGGGTGCTGATGACATTCAGTGTTTCTCCGGCATCGCGTTGGGCCTCAGTTTCACCAACGCAAACAATCGCAATCATTCCGGCTTTCCAGGCTGCCTGGGCTTTTGTGTTAACGGCAGAGTCTGCCTCGCCGTGATCAGCGCGACGTTCAGAGTGGCCCAAAATAACATAGGAGCATCCCATATCGACCAGCATGGCTGCGCTAATATCGCCTGTGTGTGCGCCTTTTTCGGCGTCATGGCAGGTTTGTCCGCCAACGCACAAGGCCGTTCCATCAGCAATTTTGGAAACTCGCCCCACTGAGGTAAACGGTGGGCAAACCAGAATGTCAAAAGCAGGATTGGTATTTTCTTCCAAACGCTGCGTTATACCGTTGGCAAGGGCTGCCGCATCACTGCTCAGGCCATTCATTTTCCAGTTTCCTGCGATCAGGGGGCGGCGATTGCTCATGAAATTGTCTCCAAAAGATAATTATAAAAGGTGTTTTTGCGTTTGGTGTTGATAAGCGGCTTTTCCCTTGTTTTCAAGGTCTCAAGGTATTTTCTGTGAAATTGTTATACCCGCATATTTTTGAAAAATTAGCTAATTATTGATTTTTAGCTGGTTGAATGAAGGGAGTTAAAAATGTGTTTTGATATAATTAACAAGATAGACGATACATAATGCTAAAGAATAAAATTTCTATTGTGGCTGCGCTTTGTTGCCTTTTGTCCCTCGGGTTTCTGGTTAACACCATGACCGGGTATTTCGTTGCTAAAAACTCATTGGCAAAATTTATATCTGAAATCAGCCTGCCGTTAACCGGGGATAATATCTATTCAGAAATTCAGCGTGACCTTTTGCAGCCAACGTTTATTTCCTCGCTAATGGCGCAAGACACGTTCGTTCGAGATTGGGCCTTGGATGGAGAGTTGGATCAAACCAAGATGATTCGATTCCTGGATTCAATTCAAACCCGCTATAATTCCATAACAGCTTTTTACGTCTCAGAGTCTACCAAACGCTATTATCATTCATCAGGTGTATTGAAAGTGGTCAATGAAAATGACCCGCAGGATGAGTGGTATTTTCGTGTTCGTGATATGCCGGACCCTTTTGAGGTTAATGTTGATGTTGATACATCAGACAAAAAGCGAATGACGGTTTTTATTAATTATAAGGTCTTTGGCTTTGAAGGTGAATATCTGGGGGCTATTGGTATTGGGCTGGATGTATCAGCCGTTAAACAATTGATTGATGCCTATCAGGAACGCTACGGACGCAATATTTATTTTGCGGATAAAGGCGGCGTTATAAAGTTGCACAGCGGCAAGTATCCAGACTATATGCGCTTAATCGACAAGCTGGGCATATCAAAACATGCCAATAAAATTCTGGAGAATAAAAATTACTCATTCACCTTTGAAAATGATGGTAGGACCGTATACGTAAATTCGAGATTCATTGAAGAGTTTCAATGGTATCTGGTCGCTGAACAAGATGGTGGAGCCGCCGAAAGCGAGCTAGAGAGCGCCTTGATGATCAATGTGGCAATCAGTCTCATTGTTACCTTGGTTATGTTATTTACAACCTGGATTGTTCTTTCCACCCATCAACGCCAGCTTGATAATGCTCACAAGGAACTGAAGGCTGCAAATAAGGCCAAGTCGGGCTTTCTTGCAAACATGAGCCACGAAATCAGAACGCCACTCAATGCTATTATTGGATTTGGCGAAGTCATGCGCCAAGAAATCTTTGGCCCTGTTGGCAGTGATAAAAACAAGGAATACATAAGCGATATTGTTGATAGTTCCAATTCATTGCTGGGGCTGATCTCTGATATTTTAGACTTGTCTAAAGTAGAAGCTGGAAAGCTTTCTATTATTGAGCAACCAATGGATTTACAGTCAACGGTGGATGAAAGCATGCGCCTGGTTGACGGTCTGTCAGAAGAATATGGCGTAAAAGTTGAAGTTCTGTTGGATGATGGCTTGCCACTGTTGTTGGCAGACAGCTTTCGTGTGAAACAGATGTTGATAAATCTCGTTTCCAATTCCATCAAGTATACCCCACGTGACGGGACTGTGGTGGTAAAGGCAATGTTGATGGAAAATAATTCTTTGGTTGTGTCTGTAAAAGACTCTGGTGTGGGTATGAGCTCTGCTGATCTTAAGATCGCCATGTTACCATTCAAACAGGTTGGTGAATCGCGCTCTGTCGCCGTAAAAGGCACAGGTCTGGGGCTGCCACTTGTGATGGACCTTATGGAATTGCATAATGGGACACTTGAAATAGTGAGTGAGCCTGGAAAAGGAACGCTCGCCAATCTGATATTTCCTGCCCAGCGGACTATCATGAATGGCTGAGTTAGCATTGCAGTATGTCAGTAACGAGTAAAAAACGAACCTATGCCCGCATAGCTCAGCTTTATGATTTGCTCGACCTGCCTTTTGAATATCTGCGTTACAGAAAATTAAGGAAGCTCATATTTGATGGCTTGTCCGGTGGTGCATTGCTTGATGCAGGTATCGGGACCGGGCGTAATATCCCCTACTACCCCGAAGATATGAAGGTTACCGGCATTGATATCTGTCCGCAAATGTTGTCGAGAGCCATGCATAGACGTGACAGGCTTGGGACTCTTGTTGATCTGTATGGAATGAATGTGCTGGATTTAGAGTTTGGCGACCATACATTTGATCATATTGCCTCCACATTTATGTTTTGTGTGCTCGATGATGAAAACCAATTGCCTGCCTTGAAGGAATTGAAACGCGTTTGCCGCCCAAATGGGCAAATACATATTCTGGAATATTCCATGTCGAAAGACCCGTTCAGGGCTTTTATTATGCGTTTATGGGCACCTTGGGTTCATTTTGCCTATGGTGCATCCTTTGATCGTCAAACTGAGCAGTATCTTGAAGATGCCGGGCTGGAGCTTGTCAGCAAGGACTATATTCATCTGGATATTATCAAATTGCTTCGGGTTCAGCCTAAAACCTGAATGTCATTCATTATTTAATTAGAAGAAAAATAATAATAAGTACCAAATACTGGGGTTTTTTTATTCGGCCAGTATTTGTTTTAATTAAACCTGTCCAATTTAATCATATAGAGTGACATGATCTATTTTTCCTTTTTATTATTAACATTGAAAATAGTCCAAATAGTGAGTATAACTTTAGGGCTACTATATATTTATAATTGCGTTGTTGTTAAAACAGGGGATGAATTATGTTAAATATTAAGGGAATGATTACACCAATAGCACTCGGGCTGATATTCGGATTGTTTTTGTCTGTAGTACCTGTGTCATCTGTTTCTGCTGCTGATCAGGGCACAGTGGCCTGGGGTGGCAAGCTGTATGATAAATGGTTCAAAATTGCGGGTTCTGCCAGACCAAAAGGTACCCATGTAGCTTGGCCAGCTTCAAATACCAAGAAAAAAGGCAGTGCCACACATCGCTGCAAAGCCTGTCACGGTTGGGACACTATGGGTAAAGACGGAGCCTATGCATCAGGATCTTACCAGACTGGTATTGTTGGCGTGCGTAAATATGATGGTGAAAATCCAGCCGATGTTGTCGCAATCTTAAAAGATAATACGCACGGTTTTGCTGATTTGATGGCAGAGAAAGACTTGACTGCGCTTGGTGTGTTTGTAACCAGCGGTCAGGTTGATATGGATAAATCCATTGACCGAGCCAGTAAGAAATTTATCGGGGATGTCGCCCAAGGCAAGCAATACTACGTGACGATGTGCACTAATTGCCATGGTGTAGATGGAAAACTTCCAAAAGATATGCCTGAACCTCTTGGTAAACTTTCAAACAAGAACCCGTGGGAAATTATGCATAAGATACAAAATGGTACTCCGGGCGAGGAAATGCCTGCTTTACGTGCCTTACCTATCCAAGTGACAGCAGATGTTGGGGCGTACCTTCAAACTTTACCTGAGTAATTCTGTCTGTGTTGCAGCCCCTTGCCTAAAATGGCGAGGGGTTGTGATCACAAACTAACCTGAATAGACAATATTGCCTTCCAGCGACCATGCAAGTTATCCTACTCTTATGAACTGGTGGCAGTGAATGTTTCAGCGCCCCAGTGCAAAGAAAGTGGTTTGCTGAATGAATATCTTAATGGCATGGGAGCTGGGTGGTGGCCTGGGCCACACATTACCTCTAGGTTGTATCGGGACCCAGTTAGAGGCTAAAGGCCACACGATCAGTTATGCACTGCGCAATCCAAAAACAGCCGAAATCCTGAAATTTAATCCAGATACTCAAATATTTCCTGCCCCAGTCATGGGGGTGCAGAAACCCAATCTGCCCGCTGCCTATGATTATGCTGATTTGTTGTTGATCCGCGATTATGAGAATGCAGTGCGTCTCGACAGCAAGATTGATGCCTGGTTTCGCATTTTTGAGGAGGTTCAACCCGATCAGCTTGTTGCTGATTACGCTCCTTGTGCCCGTCTGGCTGCTCATATAGCTGGAATTCCTTCACACACCATGGGGAACGGTTTTCTTGTACCGCCTTTTTGCAATCCATTGCATCCTTTCAGAGGTGGCCGTGAACCTGATGCTTTGTTGCAACAAAACATTGAGATGCGGTTGGACAAGACAATAAATGCTACATTGAAAAGATATGGGAAACATGATGTTGATCGTGCTATCGATATTTTTATTGGGGGTTCCAGGTTTATCCGTACTGTTGAAGAACTGGATGCCTATCAAAATCGTAAGGGTGAAAAGTATTATGGCTCTATAACACAGGCTTCTGGCTGCCTCGACCCGGTTTGGCCAATAGCTGAGGGCCCGCGAGTTTTTGTCTACCTTGCTCCTGGGGGGCCTTTTTTACCATTGGTTTGTGCAGGCCTTCGTCGTATGGGGATTTCGACTTTGGTTTTTGCGGGCTCACAAGCAGCAAGCCAGCTTTCCTCTGTCGTAGGCCCAACAATTAACTTTACCAAAGAACCGGTAGATATTTCCAAACTTGCAGGGAGATGTGATCTGGTGATTAATCATGGTGGAAATGGTACTCTCGCCGGCGGACTTGCTCAGGGAATCCCGGTTTTAATCAAACCCCATCACATTGAACAAATAATGACATGTGCCAATGTGCAAAAATATGGTTTAGGCAAAATGCTGCCCGGCAAAATTGAAGAGGATCATTTTGTGCAAACCGTTAAATCAATACTGGATGACGAAGTCATGCATGAGAATGTTAAAGCCTTTGCAATAAAGTATCAAAGCCTGACATCTGAAGGTGTATCTGCGAGCATTGCCACTGTAATTGATGCTGCTGATTACTCTGAATAGACAAGCAGCACGATTGCGCCATTTTTGGTGCCCCCTGTATGGAGTGCGCCAGGGGCGCGAACAATAAAGTCGCCAGGCCCATAGGTGCGGTATTCGTCGTAAAAGTCACCTTCAAGCACAAGGATTTGCTCCAGCTTATCATGCCCGTGCGAGGGCGCGGCGCAGCCTGCATCCACTTTCATAAGCATGGTGTTTAGCCCTGTCTGTTCGTCCTCAAACAATGATTTGTAGGAAAACCCGGTTGAGCCATCTGGCTCCCAATCTGAAGTGGCTGACCGAGCAATCACGGAGCCAGCATCCGGGCGCGATAATTTGCCTGTTTTATCGACGGCTCCAGAGCTTTCCTGTATTGCTGACTTCATCGTTTCTATCCAATAAATGCTGAAAACCTTAAAACACATATTCTTAAAACTGATGAGTTGCAACGCCTGCTTTTTGTCTGAAGCCAGATATGATTGCGGAAAAGATTCATCTGTGTCATTCCGTGATTGCAGCAAGGCTTCTCGAACCCTATGATGCCGCGAGTTTTTGAGTAGCTAGATAGCTATTATTGCTGCCCTGCCCTCACATTATTGCATTAACTGTCAAACGAGATTGAGTACCCATGTTAGAAGCCATTCGTAAACGTTCAGGTGGAATTGTTGTTAAAGTCCTTTTAGTCTTTCTTGTCATGAGCTTCGGCGCATGGGGGGTTGGCGATTACATCCGTGGTGGTGTTGGTGGAAACAGTGTTGCCAGTGTTGGGGATGTGGATATTTCTCCGCAAGCTTTCAGCAACGAGATGCAACGTGAAATGCAACGATTGCGCGGTTTGTTGGGGGATCAACTGGATGCAGATATGGCACGACAGATCGGGCTTCCTGATCAAGTGCTCTCACGCATGGTGCGTTCTGCGCTTTATTTGTCTGCTGCCAATGAACAGGGTATCATTATTGATGATGCTCAGGTAACAGCGCAAATTCAGTCCATTTCGGCCTTCAAGGGAGTGACAGGCCAATTTGATAAAGATGCCTTTCGTATGGCAATTGGCAATGCAGGATATAGTGAACAGTCCTTTATTCGTCTGGTCCGTGATGATCTGAAACGCTCTGCCCTTATCAACAGCTTTGATGGCGGTGCCGTTGGCTCGCAATACATAGCGGACCTTATTCATGCCTATCGTGGTGAAACCCGTTCTGTCGAGTTTGCTGTCATACCAGATGCACGATTTACGGATGTCCTTGCTCCAGATAACGCGGCGATTGCAGCCTACCATAATGATAATCAGAACCAGTTCATGGCCCCTGAATATCGCTCGTTGAGTTATATCTTCATTACAGCATCCGACTTTGCACAGGTTTCAGATGTTACTGAAGAAGACATTCTTGAAGCTTATGAGATGCGCAAAGCAGAGTTTATATCTCAGGGGAGTCGTCAGATACTGCAGGCAATTTACAGTGATGAAGCTACAGCAATTAAGGCTGTTGATATGATCTCCAAAGGCCGTGATTTTGCCGAGACGGCGGGCGAAATTGCAGGTGCCAGCGCTGAGTCTCTGGATTTGGGTTGGGTAACCCGTGATGACATGCTTGGTGAAGCGCTTGCCGATGCTGTTTTCTCAACAAGCGCAGGTTCTGTATCTCAGCCCGCACAATCCATGCTTGGCTGGCATGTATTCAAGGTTCTGGATGTAAAAGAAAAAGCTGTAAGTTCATTGGGTGACGTTCGTGGCGATCTGGCTGAAGACATTGCCCTGAGCAAGGCTGTTGATACGCTATATGAACAGGCCAATGCACTGGAAGACGAGCTGGGGTCCGGTGCAACGCTGGAAGAAGCTTCTCTTGCTTTGGGATTAACCCTGAAGCACATCGAAGGCGTTGATAAAGGTGGTTTGGATCATACTGGTGTGATGACCAGAGATCTGCCTGATGAAGCCCTGATCGCTCAGGCATTTTCAACAGAAGAAGGTACAGAATCCCCACTTATCGAGAGCAAAGGCAATGCTTATTATATCGTGCGTGTTGATGGTGTTGATGCCCCTGCCCTGCGTCCTCTTGATACGGTTCGCGATGCTGTTTCCGAGGCCATTTTAAAAGACATGCGCCAGGAGCAGGCGAAAAAATCGACCCAACAGGTTGTTGAAAATATGAATGGCGCATCCACTCTGGCTGCAACAGTGTTTTCAACTGTTGGCGAAGGTATAGCGATTAATGTTGCAGCAAACTTTAAGCGTAATGGCGCTGGTATTCCAGCCAATATGCCAAAAGAGTTGGCAGCACTGATGTTTGAAAAGAAAACCGGCGAGGCTGGTATGGTTCGTGGAGCAGATGGTTATGTTGTTGCCCACATGCGCTCTATTGCAAAAGCGGATACCGCGAACAGTATGGAAACCGTTAATCAGATTAAAGTCGAGCTGGCTGAAGGAATGCGCAGCGATATATTTGAGCAGATTGCCCGCGCCCTTGAGCAACGCATGTCCGTAACCGTTAACAGAAATGTTCTCAACCAGGCATTTTAAACACGAGTGGATTTGCTGAATGTCGATTGTACTGACCCCGGATTTCGAGACTTTCCGTTCCTCATATGAAGCAGGGACCCCGCAAGTTGTCTGGACGACACTGGTGGCTGATCTGGAAACACCTGTCTCAGCCATGTTGAAGTTGTCACAGGGGCAACCCAACAGTTTCCTTCTGGAATCCGTTGAAGGTGGAGCCATTCGAGGGCGGTATTCTTTTATTGGCTTGAGGCCTGATTTGATCTGGCGTTGCTTTGGCGACACCGCTGAAATCAATCGCCAATCCCTGACCAGCCCTGACAGTTTTGTCCCCTGCCCTGTAGCGCAGGAATCAGGCACATTGAATTCTTTGCGGTCCTTGCTGGCGGAAAGCCGTATTGACCTGCCGGAAGGTTTGCCGCCAATGGCCGCCGGGCTGGTTGGCTATATGGGCTACAACACAGTAAGGCTTGTTGAAGACATCCCCAATGCAAACCCGGATGTCCTTGATGTGCCGGACGGCATGTTTGTGCGCCCGACAATTATGGCTGTATTTGATAACATTCAGGATGCCATTACGGTTATTGCACCTGTGTGGAAATCTGATGACGCGTTGAACGCCGAGGAATCCTATGAGCAGGTGAAAGGACGTATAGCGCAAGCTGTTAGCGATCTTGAACAAAATGTTTCACAAGCCCTCAGCGCCGCCGCACCGGGCGAGTATGTGCCTGATGTTCCGGATCCCATATCCAATACTGGACGTGCGGGCTATCATGCCATGGTTGAAAAGGCCAAAGAGTACATCATTGCCGGTGATATCTTTCAGGTTGTTCCTTCGCAGCGGTTCAGGTTTCCGTTCGAGTTGTCCCCGTTTGCACTCTACCGGTCTCTGCGTCGTCTGAACCCGTCACCATTTCTGTTCTTTTTGGATTTTGGTGCGTTTTCTGTTGTCGGCTCCAGTCCTGAAATTCTCGTCAGGGTTCGTGATGGTAAAGTCACAATCAGGCCTATCGCTGGGACAAGACCCCGTGGCAAGACCCCGCAGGAAGATCAGGAATTGGCTGATGACCTGTTGAGCGATCCCAAGGAGCTGTCGGAACACCTGATGCTGCTCGATTTGGGGCGCAATGATGTTGGGCGGGTTGCTGAAGTTGGCTCGGTCAATGTCACGACGC
>JABJOR010000312.1 GCA_018664265.1 Rhodospirillales bacterium | reverse complement strand
TTGATAGCGCCAAAACTTTATCTGCCTTTGCACTCGGTTTGCTGCTGTTTTTGATAACCCTGATTATGAACATCGTCGCCCTGCGCATTGTTAAGAAATATCGAGAGCAATATGAATAATTTACCCCGATCTCAACGTATCGTTTCAGGTTTAAAAGCGCGCCATCGAATGGAAAGAATTTTCCGGGCCGCCGGGTTTAGCGCTTTGCTACTTGGTGTCGTGTTCCTAGGTGTTCTGCTTGTATCCATTACATCCAAGGGGTTTCTGGCCTTTCAGCAAACAAAAATTTTGTTGGAAGTGAACTTGCCGTTCGATATCAACAGTGCGAATTATCAAAGTATTATGAAAAAAACTTTGCGGGATATGTTTCCCAATATTGAAACCCGGCGTGAGAAAAAAGAACTTTATGCCATTGTCAGTTCCGGTGCAGCGTATGAGTTGAAAAAATTCACTGAACAAAACCATCACAATGCTGGTCGAACAGTTGATGTTTGGGTAACGGCATCTGATGATGTCGATATGTTGATTAAGGGTGCCGTTTCCAGAGATGATCAACCAGAGGTTCGTCGTTTGAGTGATGTACAACTGGTGCATATCGATAGACTTATTGAGAAAAAGCTAATCGAAACCCGGTTTAACAGCGGGTTTTTTCTCAACGGTGATTCACGAGAGCCGGAACGTGCTGGTATAGCGGCGGCTATGATGGGCACTTTTTTTTCTTTGATTGTTTGTTTATTGCTGGCCTTTCCTACGGGCGTGATGGCAGCGATTTATCTTGAAGAGTTTGCCCCAAAAAATCTTCTGACTGATTTTATCGAAGTAAATATCAATAATCTTGCTGCCGTTCCATCCATTGTTTTTGGCTTGCTGGGGTTAGCCATATTCTTAAGTATTTTTGGCCTCCCACGATCGGCCCCGCTGGTTGGTGGTATGGTTCTGACTCTGATGACTTTGCCGACAATCATTATTGCGGGTCGAGCTTCGTTAAAAGCGGTTCCGCCTTCCATACGTGAAGCCGCATTGGCTTTGGGTGCAAGTAAAGTTCAAACCGTATTCCATCATGTCCTGCCACTGGCAATGCCGGGTGTTCTGACAGGTGCCATTATTGGAATGGCCCGGGCAATTGGTGAAACGGCTCCATTGCTTATGATTGGTATGGTGGCTTTTATCGTTGATATTCCAAAAACTGTTCTTGATCCCGCAACGGCGCTGCCTGTTCAAATTTTCTTATGGGCGGATAGCCCTGAGAGAGCATTCGAAGAAAGAACTGCCGCAACAATTCTCGTATTACTCGGATTCCTGATTGTGATGAACATGCTTGCCGTGATCCTCCGTCGGAAATTTGAAATTCGTTTTTAAAAGGAGACGTAAAATGACAACCATGGCTCTTGTAAACCCGGCATGTGGGGGTATCACACCTCCATCGGCAATTTTCACTGAAATACCGACTGAATCAGAAACTCGAATGCAAACCAGAGACCTTAATGTTTTTTATGGAGGCAATCAGGCACTTCATAAAATTGAACTGGATATCCCCAGACATAAGGTTACAGCCCTGATCGGTCCATCGGGGTGTGGCAAATCAACATTTTTGCGCTGTTTAAACAGAATGAATGATGTGGTCGAAAATTGTCAGGTACAGGGTACGGTTATGCTTGATGATCAAGATGTTTATAGCCCTTATCTGGACGTGGTGTTGTTACGTGCACGGGTTGGCATGGTTTTTCAAAAACCGAACCCTTTCCCAAAATCCATTTTTGATAATGTGGCTTATGGACCTCGGATTCACGGCATAGCCAAGTGTCGCGATAAGCTTGATGAAATCGTCATGGAAAGTTTACGGCGCGCCAGGTTATTTGATGAGGTAAAGGATCGTCTGCATGCCCCGGGGACCAGCTTGTCCGGTGGACAGCAACAACGTCTTTGTATTGCCCGTGCCATTGCAGTTGAACCGGAAGTTGTTCTCATGGATGAGCCATGTTCTTCGTTGGACCCGATTGCAACTGGTGGGATTGAAGAGTTGATCGCTGAATTGAAGGATGAGTATACTATCGTGATGGTGACACATTCTATGCAGCAAGCTGCTCGAATTTCGCAAAAAACGGCCTATTTTCACATGGGGCATCTCGTCGAGGTCGGAGAGACTGAAGAGGTTTTCTCAAATCCTATAGATCAAAGAACCCGTGACTATGTTACGGGACGTATCGGTTAGTAAAGATAGGAGTGAGCATGTCAGGCTTGATTTTAATAGTGGAAGATGAAGCCCCGCAGGCTGAGATGCTACGCTACAATTTAGAACATGAAGGTTATCAGACAATCCTGATAGAGAATGGTGATGCGGCTCTGGAAGCTGTAACCCAAAATCAGCCTGATCTGGTTATTGTTGACTGGATGTTACCTCAACGTTCTGGCATTGAAATTTGCAGAAGCTTACGAGGGTCTCCTGAAACTAAAAATATTCCTGTCATTATGCTTACAGCACGTGGAGAGGAAGGGGACAAAATTTTGGGCTTCGACGCCGGGGCAGACGATTATGTGGTAAAGCCATATTCCCCGCGAGAACCTGCTTGATCGTGCATGGGGGCAGGAAATTTATGTAGAGTCGAGGACTGTTGATGTGCATATGAGGCGCTTGCGTAAAGCACTGAATGCCAATGGAGGTTCAGATTTGATCCGAACTGTTCGTGGTGTCGGATATGCTATTGATGATGTAATACCATAAATAAGATTGACGAGATAATCCTCAATATTGACAAAATTGATTAGTGAATAGTTCTTGTCGTGCAGATAGAAGTGCTCTCCGTGTGAATTCTTCCCTGCAAGCAATTTCTGTGTTACTGGACTACAAGACACATAACCATGGGGGCTGGAATGTCAGATCATCCACACGTGACAATTATTGGTGCCGGGATCATTGGCATCAACTGTGCTATTGCCCTGCTAAAGACGGGCTGCAAGGTGACGGTAATTGATCGCTTGCCGCCGGGGGAGGGATGCTCCTTTGGTAATGCCGGTTTGCTGGCAGCCTCGGCATATGAGCCGCTTGCCTCACCATCAACCATGCTGGAAGTTCCTGGATGGTTGCTCAACCCGGAAAGTCCGCTGGTTATTCGCTGGCGGCATTTTCCAAGGTTGCTACCGTGGCTCATGCGTTATGGCCTTGCTGGTATGTTTGGTGGCGGCGTAAAGGTTGAAGATGCGCTCTATCATCTGATGGCTCCCAGTGTGGAGTATTATCAGCAACTTGCCGCCGAGGCAGGTGCGCCCGATTTGGTCAAAGCTGGCGGGGCACTCTATGCATTCAGTTCGCTCAAAAAAATTGAAGCAGAACGTGCAGGATTTGAAGCCCGCCGCAAGCGGGGCTTTCGGGTTACGGAACTCAGTGCACATGAGATGTTCGAGCATGAACCTCACCTGTCCAGGCATTATAAAGGTGGATTTCTGGCAAATGATTACGCCCATGTGATTAATCCGGGGCGTATGGTCACCTCACTGGCTGATTATGCCTGTCGTCTGGGGGCAGTCATTGAGCAGGCGGATATTCTTGATATTGAAATTGGCACCAATGGGCCAACACATCTGGTCACGGATACAGGCAAACGCGAGATCGATAGGCTGGTGATTGCAGCAGGTGCCTATTCGCATCAGTTAACCGCCAAGCTGGGTGACAAGTTGCCGCTGGAAACCGAACGCGGCTATCACGTTACCATTGAAAATCCAGGTGTCATGCCGACGGTGCCTGTGATGGATGATGTCTTGAAAGCCTGGGTGACACCCATGGAAATGGGCTTGCGATGCGCCGGGACTGTTGAACTTGCCGACCTGGAATCTCCACCCAGTGAAAAGCGTCAGGAAATGCTGGTTCGCCTCGCCAAACGCATGGTGCCGGACATTGATACCTCGAATTACACAGGCTGGATGGGGCGTCGTCCGACCTTGCCCGACAGTGTGCCTGTTATTGGCCCGGCGACATCGTTTACCAACGTATTTTACGCTTTTGGGCATCAACATTTAGGATTAACAGGGGCTCCGGCGACGGGGCGGCTTGTTGCTCAGCTGGTTAATGGGGAAATTCCTAATTTTGATATCAGCGCCTATCGAGCGAACAGGTTCTGATACCGGAAATCAATTAATTCTCACAAGGATGCCATAGTGGCTTCTTATGCCACGAAGCTGGCATATGCACCCATAACGACGTTTCGGGTAACTCTATTCGTTGAGCCTGAGTATGTTGTCGCATGCATGAACTTCATTTATGACGTGTATAAAATAAATTAAAAGCACTTAAAAATATTGATAACTATTATTATTAATGTAATAATTGTTGAATTAAATTACAAATTACCTAAAGAGTAGTCGTAAAGAAATAGTTGTCCTCAGGAGATTTGGTATGCAAAAAAATACACGTATAGCTGCTAGTTTGATGGTCATTATGATACTTTCTGGATGTAATAGCATAACGTTGGCATCCCGCGATGATATAACGGAAACCTATCAAAAACTTCAAACTGCCGGTGATGATCTATCGAAAGTAACCGATGCACATGCCAAGAATATCCGTACTGTTAGGCGTGATCTCGCCGTTTCTTATCTTATGAGTCACGAACTTCCTGGAGACGAAAATGGCAATCCAGTAAACCTCAACCCGAACCACATCGATGCATCGTTTGCGAATTATGTATGTGCAGGGGTTCAACAAGGTACAGGGCCTTTGCGAGGGAGCGCCTATGTATCGCAATATAACAAACACGTGGCAAAAATCCTGAAATTGCCACCCGATACATTGATTGGGCAAGTTAAGGCTCTGCAAGCTTTTGCAGAAGCAGAAACCGCAATCGTCCCGGTTCCAGCACAAGAGGATGCCGCTAAGGCAGAAACGGATTGTCGTGAAGCAGTTATCGGCCTGTTGGCTGCTACAAGAGAAACACCTATAACCAGCGTGGTTGTTGCCGAAGCGGTTAATTTTGCTGGCGTGCTTGCAATATACGAAGCAATTAAGGGCTTAGCCGGTGTTGTTGAAACGGGTGCAAAAAATGCTTTAAAAATTCCGGTCGAGCTTCAGAGTCGGAAGCAATTGACAGAGTTCGTATTGGCAAACCGTGAGAACTTTAACAAAGTCCTGAGCCAGAACTTAAAAGTTGCGGAACTTGACGAAGCATGGCGCTTGCGGCGTGCCGCCACTCTCTATCGACCATATCTCTTGTTTAAACAGGCTCTATCTACCACGCCGGAAGGCAGCGAATTTTCTATCGTCCAGGCTGTAAAGGTCCGTAAATCGTTTGATACGATTGATAAGACGCTATCAGAATTTGACGCGATGTCGATAACTCCGTCACCTGCGTCCTTCGTCAAATCAGTCAAAAAATCTCACGATGCATTGGTGAAATTAGCGGAAAACCAAGATATCTCATTGTCGGTAATTATCGGATTCTTAAGTGGAATGTCCGATATGGTCGAAACTGTGCGCACGGATTGGGATGCTCTTGGGGTTGCCACCGAAGCTGCGCGAAATGCCTTCCCATGACCTCAAAAATCAGGTGGCCAATTTTTTTAAATATCCTTTTGTGCTGCGCAATAGGTACTATTGTTGATGGCAATGCGATGGCGGATGGTTTGGAAGGGGGCGACCCACTGACGTCAGAAATAAAGGCGATAGAAAGTATAGCATCTACTGTAGCGGATGGCTCCCGTACGAGTTTAGCGTTGGAATTCAAGAATAACATCACAGACCTGCAACGTTGGTTGGATACTGCGGTCCAGGAAGGGCAATCGGAATCGGATTTCAATTTGGATTTTCACCGTATTGAAAACGATGTTCTTGTAAACAGTATTGCATATAACGTTTTGACAGGTGCGGCGATACAACGACAAGAAGTATCTGCGGAGCAAGTCAGGGGAGCAACAAGACTGATCTCTGCAAAAGCGCAACCAGTTTCAATTAATACTCAATCAATCATAACGGGTATGGACCCCGCTACACGACAGAACGTTACGGATATTATGGATGATATGACCTGGAATTTGCTCCAACGGCAGGAAGCATTGGGCCGTGTTCTGCAGCAGGACCTTGGTAATAGCAAAGATATGATTGAAGCGAACGCACAGGAAGTTGAGCAATCGCTAGCAATTACTCTGGACGTCAAATCGTTCTTGCAACCTGAGAGCCAGGTATCGGAACGGGTAAATCCACGGCTTCAGAGAGCAATGGAAGAAACCTTGCAAGCCCTTACCAGGCCAATGTTCCCTATATGTAATGGAAATGTCTGGCTGCGTGAAGACCAAGACGTAGAAGGGTGGGCTCCAAAGGTTGCAAACTTGTTAAATCTGCACCCAAAGGTATCTCAGGCAGTTGGAAATATCAGAATTCGGGGAAAACCAGATGGTGCGTACCAGTGGGTAGGTACTGGCTTTGTTGTTGGCCCCGACTTGATTGTTACGAATGCACATGTTGCCAAGGCATTTGCGTTTCCCGAAGATGACAACTGGTTTATCTATTCAGATACGGAAGTAGAGTTTACCACAGGCGTCGAAGATGAAGCATGTATACCGCCAGCACAAAAAAATGTGAGCCATCAAGTATTAGCTGTCGTTGCAGCAGGTGATGGGAAGGGAGAGGACTTTGCGTTATTGAGGGTCGTTTCCGATAGTTTGCCACAGCCATTGGTACTGTCGCCCAGTCGTGTCTCTAGCGGTGAAGATGTGGTTCTGTTGGGATACCCGGCAGAACCCACTGCCATACATATTGGACAGGGCGTGTCCGATGTTGAAGAAGCTCGGCGAAGGCTGTTTTCAACGCCTGATGGTCGGATGCCATTCTCCATAAAACGAATTTCTCCAGGCCGTTCCTTGAATGACGATACTAACGGCAAGGGGATTCCCTTCAACTATAATTCTTTTGGTGGAAATTCTGGCTCTCCTGTCGTTCGCCTGGCTGACGGTGTTGTGGTGGCTATCCATTTAGGAGGAATCCCACAACAACAAGTAAGCGGTGGCTACAATTTGGGAATGCCAGCACATACTATACGACCTATTATTGATACTGTCTTACAGGCTCAATCATCAAACTAGCAATGGCATTTTTGCTTCCTGCTTCCCTGGTATAATTTTGAACCTATACATCCTGATGACGGAAGTAGAGTTGTAATTTTGCTGTCAAAACTGCATACCATGCATCTCGCGACAGGATGGGGGATTTGAAGTTACATAAATATATAATTAAATTTCTTAAAGCTTATTCATAATTTGCACACATTTGATGTGTAGAATTGCCACAATTCACCATCAAAGTGATTGTTATTACACCTGAATTGGCGCTACCCTTATAAATGGGCAGCTAGCGAAAACAAAAATAACCATGAAGAAAAAAATACAAGCCAGGGATTCATCTATACAAACAGCGAAAGCTGCGCGCCTTTTTTCACGTCGTTCTTTGCTTAAGGCCGGGGCTGTTTCCGGATTATCTGCGGCAGCTTACGGGCCATGGATTGTAAAAGATGCATTTTCGTCATCGGGAGAATGCAATGTGTTTATCTGGTCTGGTAATTTTCCAAAGATCATTCTTGATCGATTGGAAAAGCGCACTGGTATCAAGATTAATGTTACAGAAATTCATTCCAATGAGCAGCTTCTCAACAAGATGAAATCCACAAAAGGTCGTGGTTATGATCTTATCACGCCAACTATGTCACTTGCCGATATCTGGAAAGACCGGAATTTGTTACAGGCCTGGGAGCTTGATAAACTGCCTATGGATAATCTTGATCCAAAGTTTCTGAAGTTATCTGAACAGGACTGGACATGGTTTTACGGACTCTTCCACTTGCCGCATTTATGGGGTACAGAGGCTATTGCTTATCGCACAGATATGTATGAAGCAAGCTATGGCAAACTCAGTCTGGGTGATCTGTGGCGTGAGGATGTAAAGGGCAAGATCATGGGGCGGCCTCAATCCATGATGGCGGGAATAGGGCGTTATTTGG
>JABJOR010000311.1 GCA_018664265.1 Rhodospirillales bacterium | reverse complement strand
GTCAACGGGATTCGGCGCAAGCCACCTATACCCCTCGCGAAGCAGCATACGCGCTACATCAAGCCGCAAAAGACGATCTGAAAACAGGCATCATGTTCGGCCCCGAAGCAAAGGGATTAAACAATGATGATACAGTTCTCAGTGATGCCATTCTGGCTGTACCACTAAACCCCGCATTCAAATCCCTCAATCTGGCTCAAGCCGTATTTTGCATTGGCTATGAATGGTTTCAGGCAAGCCTTGGCGATACCGATGAAGACCGTAAAAGCATTCTGGACACTCCCCAGGAAGAACGAACCCGGCGTGCCAGCAAAAAAGACCTGGTCCATATGTTTGAACATCTGGAAACCGAGCTGGATGATTGTGGCTTCCTGCGCCCACCGGAAAAACGCCCGGCCATGGTCAGAAACATCCGGGCCATGTTCCAACGGGCAAATATGACGGATCAGGAAGTCCGAACCATGCGCGGTATAATTTCAGGATTGACTCGCAAGCATCTACGTAGGAAATAGAGTAGGAATAAGACTGACTACTAAAAATTAAAAACAAACTAGGTTCTGTGATGAGGGGACGATGGAAAGCTACTCCTACATACTTTATATTATCGGCGGCATTGTAATTTTGACCGCTGGAATTACTGTGAACATAATGCTGAAACGTGAAGGCAATGATCGTCGTGATCTTGCTTCAAAATTGAAATCCCGCAAAATCAAGCGATTGTCTCTGTCAAAATCCATAAAACAAATTCAATGGCAAGAAAAGTACGCTGTTGATAATGGAATCATCGACAAGGATCATCGTATTCTTTTTGGGCTGATCAACCGTTTCAATATGAACGTGCCAAAATTCACCTCACCACGGCAGGTTATGCCTTTCATGCATTCCTTGAAACAATACACTGAGAAACATTTTGAGCGGGAAGAGAAACTACAAAAGGCGGCCGGATATGCTTTTTGTGAAGACCACAAGGCCAAGCATGCAGCCCTTATCGCTGATCTCGACATGATCGCTAGAAAAGCCCAAAATGCCAACGAAGACACCATCAATGACATTGCGTCTGAAGCTGGAAAATTCTGTTACGACTGGCTAATCAGTCATGTGCTTGATGAAGATTTGGGGATGCGGCCTTATGTTGCAAGAATGCGTGATAAAGCCGATATAATGAGGCCCCTTCGCCCCGCGACTCGAGAAAATTCGAAAAAAATCCCTGAAAAGGTACACGATTTTGACACTGCAATCATAGATATATTGAGACATTATGGAACAATACATTACATCGTTTTTCATTTTTTCAGTTATCCTGACCGTCTTTGTGCTCGGCGTGCTTTATAATATGAAGCTGACCCGCAGCAACAAAAACTTTGTGCCAGACGCGAACAAAGCCTTCAAGCCTACCGCTATGCAGCTATCGCTTTCTAAATCCATCAAGCAAATCCCATGGCGCAACGATTACAGGATTGATAACGGCCCACTTGACAATGAACATTTTGCATTATTTGGTCTTATAAACCGGTTCAACATAAATGTTTTACGCTTTACATCGGCCGCACAGATCATGCCATTCATGGCATCTCTCAAGGAATATACCGAGGAGCATTTCGAGCTTGAAGAAGAGCTACAGCGAAAGTCCGGCTATGCATTTTACGATGACCACAAAATGAAACACGCCTTGTTAATTAACGAGTTGAACATCCTTACAAAAAAGGCCAAAAACGCCAAAAAAGACAACGTCACGGATATTGCCCTTGAAATCGGCCTTTGGTTGCAAGATTGGCTGGAAACTCACTTCCTGGAAGACGATTTGAGCATGAAGCCTTACATCAACAGAATGCAAGACCCTAGTCGCAAGTAGAAAATCAGCAACTCTTATCGCCGTTCGGTAAAAAAAGCTTTCAGCATTTCTGAGGCCTCAATTTCAGCGATACCGCCGTAAACTTCCGGGCTATGGTGGCATGTTGGCTGGTTAAAAATGCGGGGGCCGTGTTCTACCCCGCCGCCCTTTGGATCATAGGCGGCAAAATACACCCGGCGGATACGGGCAAACGAAATGGCTGTGGCACACATGGCGCAAGGTTCCAGCGTCACGTAGAGATCACAATCCCCAAGTCGGGGAGAGCCAAGCTTGCGGCTGGCTTCACGAATGACCAGCATTTCTGCGTGGGCTGTGGCGTCATGATCAGCCTCAACCCTGTTTCCAGCCTGAGCCAGAACCTCACCACTATTGCTGTCGACAAGAATAGCGCCGACAGGCACTTCGTCCATATCAGCCGCCGAACGAGCAACATCCAGTGCCTGCTCCATATACGTGTTCGGTGTCATTGTATCGCTATTGTCCATCATAGGGCTCAGTCTCGCCATGACAGATGGGAATGCAAGTGCTAATGTCCGCCCCAGTCGCCTGAATTACGGAGCCATTATGAACGACCAACCTGCAAAACCGGAAAACAAAGAGACAAAGCCCAAAGATACACCTAAGGGTGAGCGCATCGCCAAAGTTATGGCCCGTGCGGGATTATGTTCACGCCGCGAGGCCGAGCGCTGGATTACCGATGGCCGGGTCATCGTGGATGGCAAGAAACTGGACAGCCCGGCCCTGACCGTGACAGATAACAACATTGTCACTGTTGATGGCAACGTCATTGCCGGAAAACAGGAATCCAAGTTGTGGCGGTATCACAAGCCCGCAGGGTTAATCGTCAGTCACAATGACCCGGAAGGCCGCGCCACAGTGTTTGAGAAAATGCCCGAACACATGCCAAGGGTGATCTCTATCGGGCGTCTTGATTATAACTCCGAAGGCCTGCTGTTGATGACCAATGACGGCGACCTTGCACGATTGATGGAAAATCCAAAGACAGGATGGATCAGACGCTATCGCGTCCGGGTCAACGGTCGGGTTGACGAGAAAGAATTATTCAAGCTGGTCGATGGCGTGACCATTTCCGGCATTCGCTATGGCTCGATCAAGGCCTCGCTGGATAGCCAAAAAGGGGCAAACGCATGGGTCACCATGGCGTTGACCGAAGGCAAGAACCGTGAAATCCGTGTTGTTATGGAGCATTTGGGGTATCAGGTAACCCGCCTGCTCCGGACAGCTTACGGCCCATTTCAGCTCGGTAATTTACAACGCGGTGCCGTCGCGGAAACCAGCCGCCGTATGTTAAAAGACAGCATCCCCAAAGATTTCAAACTGGATTGATAAAGTCATGCGTATCGTTGGCGGTGATCTAAAAGGACGAAAGCTTGAAGCCCCCGCCGGGCGCGATGTGCGCCCGACATCAGATCGCGCCCGCGAAGGCATTTTTAACATCCTGCTGAATGGTAAACCGGATATAGATTTTCAAGGCATCACAGTGCTGGACGGGTTTGCCGGAACCGGAGCATTGGGGCTGGAGGCTCTGTCACGCGGGGCCGCCCAAGCCGTGTTTATGGAATCAAACCCAGCTTCCGTCGATTGCATCCGGGCCAATGCAGAAGCTTTTAAAGTTGATGCCCGGTGCCTGATCCTGCGCCACGACGCCCTGCATCCAGGGCGAAAACCATTTTCCATGACTGCGCCCGCTGGGCTGGTTTTTCTCGACCCACCCTATCAACAAGGCCTGATTGGCCCGGCGCTTGTCGCCTTGCGTGATAGTGATTGGCTTGCCGATGGGTGTGTCATGGTAATCGAAACCGAAGCAAAACTCGCTCTGGAAATCCCCGATGGATACAACCTGATCGATTCAAGAAAATATGGCGCGGCGCTAGTGACGTTCTTGCGGAAAGAATAAATTACCGCCGACCAAACAGCTTTTCGATATCCTGAAGTTTCAGCTCTACATAGGTCGGGCGACCGTGGCTGCACTGGCCGGAATGAGGTGTTGCTTCCATTTCACGCAACAGAGCATTCATCTCAGCGGCGTTCATCTGACGTCCAGCGCGGACGCTGCCATGGCAAGCCATGCTGGCACAGACATCTCCCAGCCGATCTTTCAGGCTCAGGGCCTCATCCACTTCTGCCAGATCATCCGCCAGATCGCGCAGCAATCCCTTGATATCCATTTCGCCCAGCAAAGCCGGGGTTTCGCGAACCACAATGGTGCCAACCCCAAAGCCTTCAATAACAAGGCCCAGTTCTGCCAGCTCGTCCGTGCGGGCAAGCAGGCGTTCGGCTGCGGGTTCGTCCATTTCCAGAACTTCGGGAATTAATAAACCCTGACGAGCAACGCCGCCTTGTTCCAGCGAGTTTTTCAACCGTTCATGGACCAGTCGTTCATGGGCGGCGTGCTGATCAACGATCACAATACCGTCTTTTGTCTGGGCGACCACATAGGTAGCGTGCAACTGGCCGCGTGCAACGCCAAGCGGGTAATCTTGTTCCGTGGATGCGAGATCAGGAACGCCATCCTCTACAGGCCGGGCTTGCGGTGCAGCATCCATAGTTGGAAACGGTGCGTGGTATTCCTGCGAGCGTTCAGACAATGTTGATGAAATCACACCAGACGGCCCATGATTCGCCCCATGATTCCAAGGCCTGTAAGGCTCCGGTGAAGGTTGGAACGCGCCAAGGGCTGCATCGCTTGTGGTCGTCGCAGACCTGTGCCCTGCGTCCGCCAGTGCATGTTTCAAGGACCCGACGATCAAGCCCCGGACCAACGCCGCATCGCGAAACCGGACCTCGGTTTTTGCCGGGTGAACGTTTACATCAACACTATCACTGGGGACTTCGAGAAAAAGAGCAACCAGAGGATGGCGGTTTGAGGCCAAGAAATCCCGGTACGCTCCACGCAGAGCGCCAACCAGTAGCTTGTCTCGCACCGGACGGCCATTCACAAACAGGAACTGCATAGCCGCATTGCCCCGGTTCAGGGTCGGCAATGAGGCATACCCCGTCAAACGCACACCTTCACGCTCGGCCTCTATGGGCATGGCATTGTCGGCAAATTCCCGACCCATAATTGCCATCAAACGATCCATCCGGGCAGAGAACAAATCCCCCTGCGACGGTGCTAGCTTGATCAGGTGGCGATTACCATCGGACAAGGTAAAGCCGATTTGCGGATAGCCCATAGCCAGGCGATTGAGAATTTCTACAGCCTGTGTTTGTTCAGTGCGCGCCGTCTTCATGAACTTAAGACGGGCCGGGGTAGCATAAAACAGATCGCGCACTTCAACGCGTGTACCTTGCGGGTGGGCTGCTGGTTCAGGTTTGGATTTCTTGCCGCCTTCCACCGTGATCTTCCAGGCATCGGGGGCGTCTTGAGGTCGGGATGTAATGGTCAACAGGGCAACGGCGCCGATGGACGGCAGGGCCTCACCGCGAAACCCCATAGTTGAGATTGCCATCAAATCATCATCCGGCAACTTTGATGTTGCGTGGCGCTCCACGGCCAAAGTCAGCTCATCCGGTATCATACCACAGCCATCATCATCGACAGAAATCACACTTTGACCGCCATCACGCAAGACCACATCAATGTGACTGGCTCCGGCATCAATAGCGTTCTCGCACAGCTCCTTCACCACGGACGCCGGGCGTTCGACAACTTCACCTGCAGCGATTCTGTTAATAAGGGTTTCTGGTAGCAGACGCAGGGTCATGTCTGTTATCTCATGCTTGTGACTAGATCAAACTAACTTCAAATGGAATCATTTTAAGTTAGATAATTTGATCGTTTTTATAAAATAGAGCAACTTATCTGTCCTCATTTGAGTCCAGGTTGCTCTAGCGTTTGTTCAAATACCGATTGATCAAACCGTTGGTCGATCCATCATGTCCGTTAACCGATTGAGCCGCATCAATTTCTTGCAAAACTGTTTTTCCAAGCTGTTTGCCAAGCTCCACACCCCACTGGTCAAACGCATTAATGTTCCAGATGATGCTTTGCACAAAGATCTTATGTTCATACAACGCCAGCAACATTCCAAGAGTTTCCGGCGTCAGGGCGTCGAGCAATATGGTTGTACTGGATCGATTTCCGGGGCAGGCCTGATCAGCGCTCACGCCAGCTTGTGACTGTAACCGTCCAAGCATAAGCGCTTCGGTTTGGGAAAATAGGCTGGCCATAAGCTGATCATGATGATTGTTTTTACCCTGTTCGCCCTTTAGGCAGCCGATGAAATCCATTGATATACTACGGGTTCCCTGATGCAGGGCTTGGAAGAATGTATGTTGGGCATCGGTGCCAGGATAGCCAAAGATAATCGGCGCTGTTTCATTGATCACAGGCGAGCCATCAACGTGCACCCCTTTACCCGTGCTTTCCATCTCCAACTGCTGAAGATACGGCGGAAAGCCAGCCAGACGTTCATCATAAGGCAGCACCGCGTGGGTGCGCATGTCCAGATAATTGGCATTCCAGATACCGACCAAGGCAAGCAGTACCGGAATATTGCTTTCAAACGGAGCATTTAAAAAATGCTCATCAAGTTTACGCGCCCCTTCAAGCAATTGCCTGAAAGCATCCATACCGGCCGTCACGGCAACCGGGAAGCCAACAGCAGACCACAACGAGAATCGCCCTCCGACCCAATCCCAGAAAGTCAGGATATTTTCCGGCGTAACACCGAATTCCATGGCAACGTCCCGAGCGGCTGTAATGCCAATCATATGGGCAGATATATCTTTACCGGGCAACGCATCCGATAACCACTGACGCGCGGAAACAGCATTTGTCATAGTATCCAGGGTGGTAAATGTTTTTGAGACAATCACGACCAAAGTGGTTTCCGCATCCAACGCAGACAGGGTCGGCATGAGGGCCTCGGCATCTACATTGGCAACAAAATGAATTTTTGGGGCATTGCTGGTTTTAGACGCCAAAGCCCGAACTGCAATTTCAGGTCCAAGGACGGAGCCGCCAATACCAATATGGACTATATCGGTAATCAGTTTGCCCGTTGCTCCCAACCAAGATGCGGAGCGTAACTTTTCGACCAGTTGCTCCATATGATTTAACGTGTCGCGAACTGCTGCACGAATGTCTACGCCATCTACGATTAAAGCTTCACCGTTTGGGTCACGTAGGGCTACATGCAGTGCTGGTCTGTTTTCTGATGCATTAATAATATCACCAGCAAACATTGCCCTGCGCCAGCCTTCAACATCGCTCAACCGGGCCAGATCAAACAGCTCGGAAAGAGTTTCCTGATCTATGTTGTTTTTGGAAAAATCGACGAACAAACCATCAAGTTCAAAGCTAAGACGATCAAAACGATCAGAGCTACGATCAAATAATTCTGTGATTCTGGTCAGGAACAATCGCTCGGCGTGCGATTTAAGATGTTTAATGACAGTGTTCTTTGAAGTCATAGCCTTGTTCATCACGCTACTCAAAGTCCTTCCGGTTCCCCGACGACTATAAACGTCAGGGATTTCGGATCAAGCAAAGTAGCGGCGACCCTGTTAACATCTGCAAGCGTAACCGCTTCAACCAAATCATTACGGCGATCAAAAAAGTCATCTCCCAAATCATCCATTTCTATGCCCAACAGCATATTGGCAATTTTACTGTTGGAAGAAAACCGCAGTGGGTATGACCCGGTCAGGTATGTCTTGGCATTGTTCAGCTCGTCTTGAGTGATACCCTTATTGGCCATCAAGGCCCATTGTGCGCGTACCACGTCAAGTGTCTCACCGACCCTGGCATTGGCGGTTCCGGCACCACCGATATAAAGCCCGGCTTTATCCATTGGTGTCAGATAACTATAGACCGAATAGGCAAGGCCCCGTTCTTCGCGAACCTCTTTATAAAGCCGTGAAATAAACCCGCCGCCACCAAGAATGTAATTCATAACATAGGCCGGATAGAAATCCGGGTCAGGGCGAAGCAATCCACGCTGGGCAAACACAATTGCGCTTTGTGGTACTGGTTTTGAGATAACTAGCGCCTGGCCATCTGTGGAAACGTCAGCAAGCGGGATTTCCCAGGGCGTGGCGTGTGCTGGCAATGATTCAAAAATATTGTTCAAAACGGTTTTCAGCTCGTCCGGAGTGATATCTCCGGTCACACCGATATGCAAATTATCCAGAGCAAAGCGTCGGGAGACAAACCCTGCCATGGCCTCAACGCTTATGCCCTTAACCGTTTCAAGGGTACCTTCAGACGGGCGGCCATAGGGATGGCCCGCAAAAACCGTTTTGTAGAGCTCTTCATAGGCAATACTGTTCGGGTCTTCCGCACTTTGACGAATGCCGGAGAGGATTTGCTCCTTGATACGCTCAACAGGTTCTGCGTCAAAACGAGGTTCTGTCAGTGCCAGCTTAAGCAGGGAGAATGCTTCTTCCCGATTTTCACTCAGGGTGGTCAGGCTGCCCCGAAAGCTGTCAGCGCCAGAGCTAAAACTGAGCTTGATAGAATAATCTTCAAGACGGGCCTGAAAGGTCTGGCTGTCCAGATCGCCTGCCCCCTCATCAATCAAGCCTGACACCAGATTTGCAAGCCCTTCCTGTTCAACCGGATCAAGTGCGCTGCCACCATGAAAGGCGATACGCATGGCGATGATAGGGTTGCTGTGATCTTCCACCAACAAGGCCGAGAACCCGAGGCCGGAGTCCACTCGCTTGACATCGACGGCACCCGCTGGACCAGACAATGCCAGCAGAAACACGACAGGCAGGCTGAGAAATAATGCGAGGCGTTTCATCTCGTTATTCCCCTTTCTCGGTTTCTGGCAACAGCAAAGACGTTACCGATGAGCGCTTGTTAAAAACCAGTTTGGCTGCCGCCATCACATCTTCAGTGGTGACATTTGCTATCCGCTCGGGCCAACTTTCAACATCAACAATGGTCTGTCCGGTTGTCAGGGCTGAGCCTAAAACACGTGCGCCCGTTGTCAGTGAATCACGGGCATAAATCGCACTGGCTTTCATGCTGCGAACGGAACGGGCAACTTCATCTTGTGTAACACCGCCCATCATAATTTTTTCGATCTCGGCTGCAATGGCGGATTCAACATCCTCCATGGAAACGCCCGGGCGGGGACTGGCATAGAGCCCGAACACACCCGGTCCCAAACGATCCGGGCTGTAATAAGCCCCAGAGCCAACTGCCAGTTTATTTTCAATAACCATGGAACGATAAAGCCGTGATGTGGCACCACCACCCAAAATATCGGAAAGAACTTCCAGCGCGTAAGCATGCTTTGTCTCACCGCTTACATAACTGGGGGCGAGGTAAATTTGTTGCCAGCTTGGTTGGCGCACGCGTTCGTCATAATAGGTCACCCGGCGCTCAGCCCGTTGTGGTGGCTCTGTCGGACGCGTCCTTTCCGGTGTATCGGCGCGCGC